>JAFVEL010000027.1 GCA_017475965.1 Alphaproteobacteria bacterium
TAGCGTTAGTATTACTAATACTTCCAATAGATGCGATACTCAACATCACTGTACATAATAAAATCTTTTTTATCATGTTTGTAAATCTAAAATAACGTTATCTAGTGACAGTATAGGATGGAAAAGTTAAGAAAAGGTGAATGGAATATTGTGGGGTAATAGAATATAAATTATGGATAATTTACTATTTATATATAAAAATATATGAAAAATAACAATCACATAACAATTTATGTAATATTATAAAACATTATATATAATTAATATATAGTAGTAGAATTGTGTATTAATAACTATTGACATAAAAATTTTTCTTCAATAATACATTGATTAATGCTTTATTCTTAGGCAATTTTATTAGTATTTGTTAATTAAAAACAAATACATATTGTATTATGTCATAGCTTGACGATTTCGAATTCAAAAATATATTTTATATTTATTATTAAAAATAAACGCATCACAATGTGATATAATATATTTGTTAGGTTTTAATTACTAATAAATATAATTTCCGATGGCTTTGAGCTTCAATATTTATTAGTTTTTTATTTTTTAATCGGAGAGGAGTAATTAAGTGTCTTTAGAAATAACTATACAAGACTTATTGGATGCGGGTGTTCACTATGGTCACGTAACTCGCAAGTGGAATCCAAAAATGAATCCATATATATTTGGTAAACGTAATGGAATACACATTATAGATTTATCAAAAACTTTTCCAATGCTTAACAATGCTTTGGAAGCAATTAAGAACGTTACTTCCAATTATGGGAGAATACTATTTGTAGCTACTAAACCTCAAGCATCTGAATTAATAAAAGAGGCTGCTGTTAAGTGTGGTCAATATTATGTAAATCACAGGTGGTTAGGTGGTATGTTAACTAACTGGAAAACAATAAAACAGTCTATAAAGAAAATGAAAGACTTAGAAAATACTATTGCTAATCCAGCTGGTTTGACAAAGAAAGAAATAAAAATACTACAAACTAATTTGAATAAATTGGAATTAGCAATTGGTGGTATAAGAGATATGGGTGGTAGACCAGACTTAATAGTGGTTATAGATACCAATCGTGAAAGCATAGCAGTCAAAGAAGCGTGCAAATTAGGAGTTCCAGTAGTAGCAGTCGTTGATTCAGATGCAGATCCAGATAATATCAACTTTATCATTCCTGGTAACGATGATGCTACTAAATCAATTGAACTATATTGTAGATTATTTGCTGAAGCAGCTTTGGAAGGACTACAACAAGGGATGACAAAATCTGGAATAGATATTGGAAGTTCGGATGATGTATTAGAGTTTGCTGCTAACAAAGCAGAATCAAATAAAGACGAATCTAAAACAGGAAAAAAACCTGAAAGAAAGTTTAATAAATCAAGGAGGAAACAATAATGGCAGTATCATCTGAATTAATTAAGCAATTAAGAGAAAAAACAAGTGCTGGTTTTATGGCTTGTAAAAAGGCTCTGGATGAATCTAATGGAGATTTAGTTGCTGCTGAAGAATATCTAAGGAAAAAAGGATTAATGGATGCTGCTAAGAAGTCCTCTAGAACAGCTGGTGATGGCTTGATATCATGCATGGTAACAGATGATTTAAAGAGAGCTTCTATAGTTGAAATAAATTCAGAAACTGACTTTGTTGCTAAGAATGACAAATTCCAAGGATTTGTTAAAGAAGTAACTGAAATTGCTTTAGATACAGATTCTGATAATATTTTGAATGCCAAATTTAAGACATCTGATAGATCAGTCAATGAGGAATTAAGTTTCATAATATCTGTAATTGGAGAAAATATCCAATATAAGAGATCTAAAAGATTTGAAGTAAAAAATGGTATTATAGGAACTTATACTCACAATGCTGTTGCTCCTGGAGCTAAAATGGGTAAAATAGGAGTATTAGTTTGTTTAGAATCAGAAGATACAAACTATAACTTGGATGAAGCCAGAGAATTTGGTAAGAAATTAGCTATGCATATAGCTGCTAGTAATCCTAAATTCTTATCAATTGAAACAGTATCAAATGAAGTGTTATCAAAGGAAAAAGAAATAGCCAAGGAACAAGCAATGTCATCTGGAAAACCAGAAGCAATAGCTGAAAAGATAGCTGAAGGTAGAATAAAGAAATTTTATGAGGAAGTAGTTTTACTAGATCAATTATATTTTGAAGATAATAAATCTACTGTAAGTGATGTATTAAACAAATTTAATAAAGAACACAAAACTAAATTTAAAATAATAGATTTTGCAAGATATCAATTAGGGGAATAATACATCGTGTGGCAACTGGTTGTTATGCCAGTTGTTAACAAATATTATATAATGCAACAGTAAGAAAGGCATTTGTTATTATCTGTTTTATTGCTATTACTAGAAAAAGCATGTTTGTTTTTACGATGTTCTTTTTCATACAATTTACGGCTGTAATAATTTAATGAATTTCTCCTATTTCTCCTAAACAATTGATCAATATCATTCGTATTGTAATGTGTCATGCTATTGTTATTGTAATCATTGTCCACTCTGAATGAAAAAGTAGATAAATTTCTAATTTCTATTTTTACATTTCTATTATTCTTATCATCATTAATTTCTTCATCTATCTTTAAAGTTGAAAAAGAATCTGTGTTATTTAAATTGTTGTTGCCATCTTTCAAACTTATAATATCTGTATTATCTTGTTCATTGTAATTTTCTTGTTTGTAAAAATTGCAATTCAATACCTTTGATGTTTCTTCTGTTGATATAGTATCAGTAATATCAGATGATAACCTAGTATTTGATGTTTCTTGTTTGTGCTGTGTTTCTATAATGTTATGTTGCACTTCATTTTGAGCACTATAAACATTCCCACATAAAAAAATTAATATTATTTTTAATAAACATTTATACATATTTTATCAATTAATTCTCACAAATTGTCAATATACGATTAATGTTAACACTTTGTTAATTATATTGCAAGATATTATGTTATTATTGGTATTGATTATAAAACGCACATTTTACTACATAAAATAATTTAAAAAAGTACAATATAATAAAAAATGTATAATTATAAAAACTAAATAATACACTAATTTTATTATTATAAACTTTGAAATTTCAATACTGTGTGTTACTCTTATGAAGATTATATTAACATTAAATTACGTATAATGATTGATAAATTCTCTAAATACATTGATACCAATGTCAATTGTGAGTTAGTACTGGAAATTATAAGTTGTCTAAATAACTCTTCAGTGTTAATCCATGACTCCTTACAATCTACAAAAAGTATTTTAAATGAACAAATTATAAACAAACGTTTAAACTATTTATTACTAGTAGATGACGTAAAATAGTATTAACATCAATAATGCATAAAAGTGATTTTTACACAAATAGTAAGGAACATAATTATGAAGTACAAATGTTATATTGGGATTGGTTTAAATTTATTTTTCACCACATTATTAGTAATGAAAAATTTATGAAAGCATTTTTAAAGGCGTTATATGAAATGGATAATGAGGAACATATTAATTTGTTAAATAAATTATTAAAAAATATTAATATATTATCTGAAATATACTTTCGGAAAAATGCTGGTGAAATTGCTATAAAACAATAGAAACTTACATATTGCAAAAGAGGAAAAGTTGCTATATCATAACAAATTAACTAATAACCAATATTATTTCGTACAAAATACATTATGCAAATTATTTTGATAATACAAACAATTATAATTATATGAAAGTATTTTACAAAAACAAGCATTCACATATCAAATACATGAATGCTTTTAAACATTAATTGTTGTCGTTAGCAAATAAGCAATTTAATACTATGCTTATAAATTCTCTAGTTCTATCTGGTCTAACATCATTCTGTTCATTATTATTAGCTAAACTATTCCATTGCTTTGATAGTTTTTCTTTAAATTTTTCTTTCAATTTTTGTATAAATACAGCATTATGTTGCATTTTTTCTAACATTGTATGAAATTGTGCTAACTGCAATGAATTTGATGTGGATAGAATATCTTCTATCTTTTCAAATAAGAACTCACAAAAAATGTTTATGTGATGGTTTAATGTCGCTTCATCACATTTCATATCTTTAATAGTACTATAATCAAAAATAAACTCAGCACTTTTTTGTTGTTCTTCTGTGGTATCCCACATGCGTTGCGTTTGATTTGCACAATACGAATTAGAACTTACTATTGCTGTACATAATACAACAGGTAATATTTTTAATAATTTCATTGTCATAAAAACCCCAATTCTAAATTGATAAAACCCAATCAATTCTAGTATAACACATAATATATATTGCATGCAACTTATTCTTGTATTTATTTAGAGTGTAAAAACCTATATAAATATATTAAAGCAGTAATCATAATTAGTACAATACAAGTTATACCAAAATATGATGTTAGTTTATTTGAATATGGAAATAATAGATAATAAATACTAAATATAAATATTAGTGTAGTACATATCTTACTTAAAAATATTGGAGCCATATTAGTATTATATTTATGTAAAATTACTAATGATGATCCGATTAATAATGATAAGTCTCTTATAGATAATGTTAATGCTATTATTAGCACATAAATATTTTTTCCGTAATACAAATAAATACTCCAAAATATAATATTTGTAAATATTTTATCAGACAGAGGATCTAATAATGCTCCTAATTTTGATACTACATTAAACTTTCTGGCTATGTACCCATCAAAAAAATCACTCAATGCCCCAAATATGAGGCATATTACAGAACAAATACTTAACTTATGTTTTAAAGTATAGATAAATAATGGCGATACTAAAATCCTAGAAATACTTAATAAGTTAGGTAATATACTAATTAATCGCATTAAATATATTAACCTACTATTTCAATATCACTGAAGAAAAATGATATTTCTCTTTGTGCTGTTTCAATACCATCAGACCCATGTATTGAATTCTGGTCTATTGATATAGCATATTTTTTTCTAATTGTTCCTGCTTCAGCTTGTTCTGGATTAGTTGCTCCCATTAGCTTTCGATAATCTGATATTGCATTTTCTTTTTCTAATACTTGAATTACAACTGGGCCAGAGGATATAAAATTACATAAATCATTATAGAATGGTTTTTCCTTATGTACATCATAGAATTTCTGAGCTTGTTCTAAAGTAATTCTAATTTTCTTCTGAGCAATTATTTTAAATCCAGCATGCTCTATCATAGAATTAATGTCTCCGGATAAATTACGTTCTGTTGCGTCTGGCTTTATCATAGAAAATGTTCTTTCAATTGTCATATTTTATTATTTTTTTAATACTTCCCAATTACATATTAGGACACAATTATCAAATCAGTCAATAAATCTTTATAGTTTCGCATAACATTATTTTATAACATATTATAATTTTGTATTTATTACTTTTTATAATTCTATTAATACAATATTATTTTTTTTACAATATATGTTATAATGAAAATATCCTGTATTATAATAGTAATCTTCCTTTATAATGCGTATATTGTGCAATATTTTTAAAATTATAGTAGTATTTTGTATTATAGTTCCCACTAATGCAAGTAAAAAGATAAAAAGTGAAGCATGTGAGCCATACTTTGTTTCATTAAAAGTAAGTAAAGCTAATTCTCATGTTGGTCCAGGTATTAATTATAAGAATGCTAATACATATCAGATAAGATGGACTCCATTATTGGTTATTGCTATATATGATACATGGAGGAAGATAAAAGATATAGATGGTAGCATTGGATGGTTGAAACAATCTCAATTGTCAACTAAAAGGTATGTCATGGTAAAAGAACAAGAATGTATATTATTTGAAAAACCAGATGAAAATAGTAAACAAATTGCAATATTAAAGAAAGAAGTAGTTATGAAATTAGTAAAAATAATAGATAATAATTGGTGTTATGTAATGGTAATGATTAATTCAAAACCTACATATGAAGGATTTGTACAAAGGAATAAAATATTCGGGGTATTGGATAATGAAAATTGCACAAATAAATAATAATCACATAAATAATCCATTTAAAAATAATTATTAAGATAAAATCTTTAATATACTTCAGTTATATTAGCACCTGGGAATTGTTTTAATACTTCATCTAAAAATGCACGATTTGAAGTTTCTTTTTTGGTATTATTATTTATTATTTCTTCTAGTTTGGGTAAACTTGAAGTATAAGCCATCATTACTACAGTTGCATTTAGTATATATTCTGGAAATATACTATTTTTAATATTTTCCGTTTGTTTAACTAATATTTGCCATAAATACAATAGATGAGATAATTTATATTTAGTATTATTATCATATGCCACTTCTTTTATTGCCCTATACAACAATTGCTGAAGTTGTTTGAATACGTTAAATGAATCTCCTCCTTGTTGCTTTATGTTTTCCAATATAGTCAGTGATTCTTTTACTTTACCAGAAATTATATTATCCAATAAATCGTTAATAAATTGTAATTTAGTACTTCCTATCATTTGTAATATATCATCTGATATTATTTCTTTACTGTCATTTGCTAACATTATAGCTTGCTCTAATATTGATAAAGCATCTCTAACTGACCCTTCTGATTCCTCAGATATTATATTTGCTGATTCAATATTTAGTTTGCATCCTTCTTTATTAGCAATGTCAATTAAATACTTACTCAGTGTATCAAATGGTATTGACTTTAATTGTAATGATATACATCTTGAGGCTATTGTTTCCGGAATCTTATTAATTTCTGTCGTAGCAAATATAAATTTAACATGTGCAGGTGGTTCTTCTAATGTTTTTAGTAATGCATTGAATGCACTTTTTGATAGCATGTGTACTTCATCTATAATAAATATTTTGTATTTACCAAGTACTGGTGAATATTGACAGGCATCTATTATATCTCTTATGTCATCTACTCCAGTACGACTAGCCGCATCTATTTCAATAATATCTAAATGATTATTATTATCAAATTCTACACATGATTGACATTTTCCACATGGATTAGATTGTGGTATTGAATCTTTACATGATAAACACTTTGCTATAATTCTAGCTATTGTAGTTTTACCAACTCCTCTAATGCCATACAATAAAAAAGCATGTGGAACCTTATTGTTATCCAAACAGGCTTTCAATGATTTTACTACAATCGGTTGTCCTACTATTTCATCAAGAGTTGTAGGTCTGTATTTTCTACTAAGTACTATATATGGCATATTACAATGTTTTTTCATTATATATAATATATTATATGATGCATTAATATTTTATATGAACAACTTTTATCATGTTTGCAATTTATGTAAAATTATTAATAATATGTTAGTATAAAATAGTAAGATTAGTTTATTTTGCAAAATTATAATAAAAAAATGAGGAAATATGAAATATCATAATAATATATTACTAGCGATTAGTATCATTCTAAATATTTGTAATAATTGTATTAGTTCTATGGAAAAAATTAATACTGGTAATAATAATATATTACATAATAGAAATGACATAAATAATTACTTTGATATAATTTCAAATAATAAAAATTTGAGTTTTATTGAAAAAAAAGTGCCATAAAATTTTCAAACGTGAAATAGAAACTATTGACAACTGGTTTGATGGTTATGGTGGAACAGAAACATTAAGAAATAAAGTAATAACAGTACTAGCAATGGCAGCTAATATTACAAAAAGCAATTGGCAAGATACTGTAAATAATACGATAAATATTCCAGATAATTTTAATAATATTAATTTAGTTATGCAATCATTCTTAAGTAAAATAAACAACGCTTTATTTAAGGACCAAACTATATCAATATCATATTTTCTGCAGGAAGTATATTATAATAAAGTGGAATATAAATCATTATTAGAATATTTATTGTATTGTAGTTGTCTGGAATTAATATCACATGTTAAATATAATAGTGCAGCACTATTGTTAATAAAAGACATGCATGGAGATAATGTTAATGACACTATATTACATAAAAATGTAGTAACTAATATAATGAAAAACACAATTACAAGCAATTCAAATATTACTGATAAGGAAACAATTATTAAAATTTATATTAATATGTTAAAGGATATAAAAAAATCTATAATAAGTTTAGTGAGTAAATACATGCCAAGAAGTCAAGCCATACAATTATTAAGGGAAAATCTAATTGAAAATTTTGGTGTAATACATAAAATTAATGAAGCAATTGATAATAATAATATACCATGCATTTGGAAACAAACATGGCAAGAATTATTTTCTGACAATGACAAATATAAATTTGTGAAATATGTAACATGTAAATCATCTCTTTCAACTAATATGTTATATTATGTACTTGGTGCATTAACAAATGATATTCCAGAACAATATCATTAATATAATACAAACAAAGAAGATATTGCAAAGAAATGCACGGTGGGTATATCCATCGTGACAATATTGTACTGTTATTTTTATATAACAATTTACATAAATTTTATGTTAACATAATGCAAAGGGGGAATCTTTAAAATAACATGAAATCATATAAATTATTTTTATTTATTAACTTAATGATATGTAATACATCATCATTGATTGCAATGCAAAATAATAATGAAAATGATATACAATATCACAGTAATTCTCAATACAAACAAACTAGTGCAGAGATAAAAGATAAAATACGTGAATTAAGAAATAATAATACTTCAACGGAGTACTATAAACAAATGCTATCATTGTTGTACGAATCATTACTTCAATATCACAATAATATTAATTATGGTAATAAGCATTACACAAGACAATTCTCTCAAAATTTACATTACAATAATGACAATTGCTGTATAGTAATTAGATATTTAATGTTATTAATTTTAGAATCTAATACTGTTAATAGTTTGTTAAGCGAAAATCCAGAGATAATATGTGATGTAGAAATGTGTGATCAATTAAATAATATAGTTAAGATTATACGTAATAAAATGACAAATATTTTAGAACAAAATAGTGTAAACTCAAAGACTACTGATAGTGTTTTTAATCTATTTGATCAAATGTCAAATGATATTATTACCAATGACATACTAAAGTTTAAACAATTTTATAACAAATATTATACAATAGTTGATAATATTCCACAATATAATGGATTACTTAATTTATGTGAAGAGTTTGATAAAAAATATGATTATTATAATTGGTTTGAACAAAAATATTTACACAATAATAATGGTATAATGACACATTATAATTTATTACTAACTAGCAAAACTGAAAATCAAAAAAATAATAAAACTTCAAACAAATTATTAACAAATAAAAGAAAACGAACCAAAAAGGATAAATTAAAGTAGTAATTACAATAATAAAATAGAAAAAAATTTGCAAACTGTAATGTGTAATTATAAGTATTTGATTGAGTATCAAGTAGAATAATATATTAATTAGTATGCATATTTACTATTATTTAACTAATAATATATTAGAATTATAATAGTATATTGATTAGTTGATGTGTATTATGAATATTAATAAAAAATATTTAGTTGTATTGTTAAGTGTTATAAGTTGCTATGCTAATACTAATGAAAATATAAAAACTGAATTTAACAATCAAAATAATATGATTCACAGTAAAATAAATCAAAGAATAGAATATGCAAAACAACAATTAAAATGTTCTGAAATTATATTACAGAAGAATCCAAATGATACAATGGAACAAACTTTAAGAATCGAAATGTTGGATTATATTGATTATCTTACAAAATTAAGTAAAAATTCGAATATAAGTCGAAATATTTCACCAGAAGAACTGAATATGCTAGGATTATAATGGTATTATTATGAAATATATAATGGAAGATATTACGGATGAATTATTATTAGAAATTATTAATAAGATAAATGATAATCTAGTATTAACAAAAAATGTTCTGAAAGAAATGGAGACATCTTTAACTAAATTAATTACTCATAAATGTTTAAATTATTTATTACTATTAGAAAAGCTGTTAGATAGTAATAAATTGTATAATGAAGTAATTAATTATGAACTGATTATAAATAATGATAAAGAGAGCATAGTAAAATACAAACAATCAGTAAAGGAATCTATTTTATATCATCTTGAAGATGTGATGGATAATCTACTAGATGGAATAAAATATAATTATGATTTTTATCATGAAATATTTAGTAATTTGCAATATGTACAAACTAGAAAATATATATTTACTATGTTGATATTTACTATGAATGAACAAGAATTTTATCCTGAAAGTAAAGAATACAATTATGACTCACCAATGTTATATTGGAATTGCTTTAAATTCATCTTTTGTGAGCTTACTAAATCTGAAGAATTTCTAACACTATTCTTCAAAGCTATGTATGAAATAAAAGATTATAGTAAACATTTGCAATTATTGGAGGAATTACTTAAGAACTTTGAAATATTAGATGAATTGTACTTTGAACCAGAAGTTAATAAACCTTCTATAAAACAAAAAATATTATCTATTACACAAGAAGAAATACAAAAGTATAAAAATAGTGGTAAATAATATTGAGGGGATGAATGTATTACTTAATAATAATAAACATCTGAAAGACAAAATATTAGAACAGCAATAAAAACAATTAGTAGTAAATTTATAATATATTAATATATGTAAAATTAAATATTTACTAACATTCATTGACAAAATGCACTACAAAATAGTAATAAATGTGAAATTAATATTATTTGAAACATGATGTAGAAACTAAATACACTGTATTAATCAAACACCGTATTATTTCAAAACAATCAAATTTGCTAATTCATTAACACAATATAATGTACTTTTATTAATTACATATCACATTAAGTTTATTAATATTTTATAGCGTAGTGCACATAGTGCATTAAGAGCTTCAATACTTATATTTAAACATTTTGCAATAAATGCATCATCTAATCCCTGATTTTTCATATTCAAAGCTAATTCTTTTTTGGCTTCATTTTTACCTTTTTTCTCTCCTTCATCTCTAGCAACTGCAATTTCACTTGCTTTGTCCATCTAATTACTTTGTTACAAAGTAACTGTCAATCTCGCTATTGCTCGATAGTACTCTTGCTAACGCAATTGCTATTTCGCTATCGCTACATAGTGCATACTTCTCTCTTGCTCTTATCTGTGCTTTTATTTGTTCACTACTTGATAGTTTAGTCCATAAATATTGTGCATCCTTCATTCCATCATCTTCACTCTCTATTCTCTTTGGATCAAAGAAAAACTCTGCCCA
>JAFVEL010000028.1 GCA_017475965.1 Alphaproteobacteria bacterium
TGAATGTGATTATTAGTAAATTATGCTATTTTATTATAAATTATATATAATTCATTCATTATGTTTTGAGTCTTTAAATTAAAGTTATCTACTGATGTTATTGGGGAGAAAAGTTAAGGAAAGGTGAAGAAGAATATACCAACATATTATGAAACTAAACATAGAATATAAAATGAAACATTGAATGTGATTATTAGTAAATTATGCTATTTTATTATAAATTATATAAAATTAATATAATCTTCTTCATTCATCATTTTTGGAATCTCTAAAATAAAGTTATCTACTGATATTATTTGGGAGAAAAGTTAAGAAAAGGTGAATGGAATATATATAAAATTCTGATAGAAATTTACTTAATTAAAGTATTTATTTACTAGTGAATTAGTTTTATTTGTTAATGAATTTTTAATAAAAATATTATTTATTAACTTTGATTCGAATAATGTAAACTATCCAGCTATAAACAGAACACTGTTATGTAATAAATCCAACTCTTATATAATAAAAATGGTGTTATATTGCTTATTAATAATTTAATTTTCTAATGTTAATAATTATTATTTATATAAATAAAACAATTGAAAAAGATATTAATGTTACAAAAAATATAAAACAATGTAAACTATACTTAATAATACATATTACCACATGCTAGTCTATATATTGAATTACATATTACTCTTGATTATTGAAATATAATATGTTGAGAATATTTGCTTTTATTACATTACTATTATCAAGTTTGAAGTACCATAAAACTGGTAGTGTTTTATCATTTGTATTATACACAATATCATTATTTAGTAAGGATATATATTTAAAGTATAATTGGTTTAACATTAATAATATTTGTTTTGATTTTGAAATACATTATGGAACAATTGAAACACTAATTTGTTCAATTATATGCTTGATATTAATTATACTTCATTATAATGCAGATATACTATACCAATCTGATAAATATATACATAATAAACTAAGATTACTGAATTTGTTTGCATTTGCTATGTGTATATCAATATGTTCTAATAACATGTGGCAGTTTTATATTAGTATTGAATTGCTAGGATTTATATCATCATTATTTGTAATTATTGAGAATCATAATAAATATGAACTACAACATGCAACTATAGTATATTCATATAATAAATTTGCAAGTATTGTCTTTTTAATTGGAACTATATTGTATTTATTAAGTTATAATAAAGCATCTGTTATTTGTTTTACAATAGCTTGCTTGTGTAAAAGTGCTCAAATACCATTTTCAAATTGGTTAGTAAAAGCAACTAGTGCCAATACTTTAGCTTCAATATTAATCCACTGTGTAACAATTATTGGAGTAGGTATAATTTTTATAAATAAATTTTACTTTTTATTTGAACGATATCAATTTATATTGAATACTATATTAGTAGTATCAATATGTACTTCTATAATATACCCAATAATTGCATTATATGAAACTAATATAAAAAAAATAATGGCATACTTAACAATAGCATCAACTGGAACAATGTTCTCATTATGTGCATTAAAACAATATTCAATTAGTATTGGTTACTTCTTATGTCATGCTTTTTTCAAATCGTTATTGTTTTTAGTATTTGCTTATTATATAGAATACTTCCAAACTAAAAATATTACGAGTTTCAAGAATATAAAATATTTAAATATTATTGGATTAATTGCTGTTATGTCATCAATAGGAATTTCTCCATTTATAGGATATATTCCAAAGTTTATGATATGTGACACATTATACAGTTATCCGTTATTAATTAATATTTCTATAGAATTATCTAATTGTTTAATAAATATTATTATACTAAAATTATACTTACAATATTTTACAACAAAAGAAGATAGTATTAATTTAAAATTTAATATAAAACCAGTTTACTTACTAATAATTTTATCTGTAATATATGGATTTGCATTGGTTGTGTTATTTAAATATAAAATAAATAATGTATATACCAGTGTATTAGAAGACTCAATAATAATAATAGTGTCATATATAGTTGCTAAAAATACTAAACATATACCTTTTTATACAAAACAAATAAAAGTACATAAAATAAAGTATAGTACTATATTAAAACATGTTAATGATTTCAATAATAAAATAGAACAATTTTATAGTTATATAATATATAATTATAATTATAAGATATCACATGATATAGAAAAAATTAATAATAGTGAATACAAAAACCAAATTAAACATTTATTAATTGGAATATTAATAGTATGCATAATGTTATTAAAATACTAATGAAAAATAAAGCTATAAAATGGTATTCAATTTGTTGTTGTTTATTATTATTGATATATAATGCATTCAATAATAATATATATGATGTTTTCAATTATACATTTTCAGTAGTAATTCCATTTATATGCTTATTGTGTTCAATTTGGATTATCAATAAAGATATCTATAAACCCAAAATATTTTGCATTAGTTTAATTTTATTTTGTATATTGTCAGTACTATCATTCACTACTGATAATATATTTCTACTATATGCATACATGGAAATGTCCTTCATACCAATGTGTATAATGATATTTTCATATGAAAAAGATTATGATTTAAAAATTATATATCAATACTTATTCTATACTTTAATTAGTGCTATTTTCATTCTAATTGGAATCATTGAAATATATAATGATACTAAATCAGTATTACTTAGTGAAATATATAGAATTGGAGTAAAAAGTAATTTTCCATTGTATATGCTGGCTTTAGGTACAGCTATTAAACTACCAATATTTCCATTTTACTATTGGGTACCGTCAGTACATGGTAAATCTCCAGGAGTATGTTCAGTATTATTGTCATCTATAGTATTGAAATTTAGTTCATTAATATTAGTAAAGATAATATGCCCACTATTTAATATGTGTTCATATAAATATATTGGATACTATGTATCATTTGGTATGCTAATATCTGTATGTCAAATGATGTACAAAAAAGATTTAAAAACCGTATTCGCATATTCTTCAGTAATACATATGGGACTGTACACTTTTATATTACTTGCTGGTAATAATGTTAAGTATTTCACGTATAGTATATTGCAACATACAATTACCATGACATTATCATTCTTAGTATTAGATTTATTGAAAAATAATTACAAACACTTAGCCTTTAATAAATTGATATTAACAAATAAGCATGAACTAATATTACTATTTATTAATACATTAATTATTATTGATTTTCCATTTACTTGGGGATTTATTGCTGAAACAATATCAATATTTTCAGTAATACAATGTGATTTAATAACTACTAGTATTGTTGGATTAGCATTATTATTATATAATAGTTATTTCGTATATATTATATTTAATATATTTAGAAACAGCATAATTGATAGTGTTAATAGAATTAATATATTATATACTGTTGTAATCTGTATTTTAATAATACCAATTCTCTTATTTGGAATAGCACCGAAATTATTTATATGATATAATTAACACAATAAAAAAATATAAATAGATTGAGATATAATAAGTATTGAATACCTAAATTAATAACGCATAAGATACATGACAATCCAAATAGATAGTAGGAAAGTAAAACCAGGTGATGTATTCGTAGCAATAAAAGGACAGCATGAAGATGGTAATAAATATGCTGTTGATGCATTAAATAATGGTGCATCTTTAGTAATTGTTGATGATTCTAAATATATTAATAATAATGACAAAAGAATAGTATATGTGAAATCTTCAATAGAAGAACTAAAACGTTTAGGCAAAAATTATTTAAATCACTCGAATATTAAAACATTAATTGGTATTACGGGTAGTTGTGGTAAAACTACTACTAGAACTTGGATTGATTATATATTATCTAAAAATATAGAAACTTGTTCTTCAATTGAAAATTATAATACTATAATTGGATTGCCAATATGTTTAAGTAACATAAAACCATCTACTAGCATTGGTATATTTGAACTTGGTACTAATAGTTATGGAGAAATACATGCTCTATCAACATATTTAAATCCAACTGTTGGTATTATTACTAACATATATGAATCTCATATTGGAATGTTTAGTAATTTTGAAGAATTAGCTAGTGAAAAAATATCAATAATAGATGGAATTAAGAATTCTGGATTGTTATTATACGATGGTGATTGTAATTTTGCTAATATTATAGAGAATAAATGTAAGGAACGAAATATAAAACCAATATCTGTAGGATTTGGTAATAATTGTGATTACAAAGTAGAGCACAGTAATAATGAAATAATAGTACAGCATAATAAAATAAGCATTAAGTATCAAATAGATGCTATTGGAAAACACTATGCATACATTAGTGCATTAATTGTTGCTTTAATAGATAGTATTGGATTAGACATTAATTATTATAAGAAATATTTCAATGAACTAAAACCATTGGGTGGTAGGGGGATACATAAACAATATCAATATAATAATAAACATTTTACAGTGATTGATGAAACATACAATGCAAGTCCATCATCAATGATTGCTAATTTGGAAGTACTAAATAATTATGATAGTAAAAAAGTAATAGTAATTGGCGAAATGCTGGAACTTGGTCAGTACAGTGAAAAATATCATAACAAAATAGCAGATGTGTTAAGTAATATACAAAATAAAACAACATATTTTATAGGGAATCGTAATTTACATAAAATAATGAATAAGTATAATAATGTTATTTGCTATACTAAAATTAGTACTAATATAGTGGAAAATATATTAAACACTGTGAATAATGGTGATATACTGTTTATAAAAGGGTCTCATAGTATAAAATTAGATTTATTTATAAAATATTTAGATAATCTAACATTAAATGACTGCAGAAAATAGTATATCATCTTTTGTTATAATTTACTATTTCTATATTAAATGTTTCATTAAAATGAGTAATATTTTGTAAATATTTTTCTATTACCTTAAAGAATATTAGATAATAATTATTTGTACTTGATATATTATAATGTAATATTAATTTATTATTTTTTATAAAACAGTGATGATTATTTATTACTTTTCTTGTGAGATATGTTTTAATTTCTACTTTACTTATGTTATCTATTACTTGTAGAAATGCTTTTGCATATGGACTATTGTATAATTTTATTATGTTTTGCAGGTATGTTTTTATATTAATATAATTACTTTTTGAGATTTTATTAAATGCTAAGTATTGTAGTAACTTCCAATTATCATTATTATTTATACTATTGTGTATACTTTCAGATGGTTCACTAATAAAGTGTGCTATGTTTATTATGCCAGTATTAGTAATTGTATTATCTACAGATTGAAACAAATCTATATTTGAAGATAACGATATGTATTTAGCACTTAATTTATTAATACATAGGGCTTTAGCATACACTATATCCATATATTTCCTATTTGGATTCACATTAGTGTCTATAACGGATACATATGTTCCGTTGTATTGATTATTACTATTATATGTCTGTAACCAATATAAATAGTTTTGTTCTGTAATATTAGATTCACATACATTAAAATATTTTGGTATTTCCATATCTTCTCCAGTGTCTTTATTTATTAAATGTAGTGACTGTATTGAATGTATTTCTAAATTATTTTTATATTGATGACTTGGTACTAGTTCATAAAAATCCTTAATACCATCCATTCTAAATGCTTCTGTAGTGCATGGAAATAAATTAGATGCTGGAACAGAGTTTAACAAAATACTATCATTTTCTACTGATATTTTTTTGTCTATCTGGAATATTATTGTAAAATTATATATATTAGTGATATTATTATTTACAAATATTTTATTTAAATTTAGTATTTTAAAAAAAAGAAATTTCTGTGGATATAATAGTAAATCCTTAATCATTTGAAATGAATAATTAAAAAATTTAGGTATTGGAACAATGGTTTCATTTTCATCAAAACCGCATAACTTTATATAATCATTTGGAATACTATGTAATACATTATTTACACTAACATATACATTTGTCCTTTTATAAAATAAAAGATTGTATACTTCTAATGCTTTGTCTAATACTTTTGAATTTATATGAAATAATAAACTATCAATTTTTATATTTTCTATTGGACCTGAAAGTGTTAATATTTCTATATTTAATTGTGATTTATTATCAACATACACTTTATCTATTTGCATTGGATAAATATTAATAGAATATACCGTATTTATTAGATAATCAGGTTCTGAATCCACATTTACTCGTAATTTAGTGCCTTTTTTAAATTTAATTACATCTACTGTATTGGTATTATTATTATTCTTAAATTGTATTATTGAACAAGATGGAAATACATTATTCAATCCTGGGTATAAGGCATCTGATATGTAACATGATATATTGTTTGTATTACATTCTATCTTATTTCTAATACCAGCTATCATGAAAGCAAATGATTCTATCATTCTTTCAGTGTGAGGATCAGCTGATGTTACACTATTACTTATGTCTATTTTTTGAGCTATTTCTGGATATTCACTTGCAAACTTCTTACCTTCTTCTCTCAAAAACGATATTTCCTCTTGATAGTACTTTAGTAAATTTTTATTCATAGTAATATTTTATTATTTCCAATATATATTTTAGTACAATTGCTATAAAATGTATCGTGTCCAATAATATTATTGCAATCTTATACTACACTATTTGTATTAAAAATTGCATATTATTTAATTTATTTTATAATAAGAAAATTGTATCAAAATTCAACATTTGTAATTTTCATTTATATTTATAGTGCATTATCAATTGCGACAAACATATATATTATTATCATAATAATGATACTCAAATTATAAACAATAAAAATAATATTTAATCTATATTTTCATAACATCAGATATTGAGTAATAATGCTCAATATAACTCAAGTAATAATATTACCAAACAACATTAGTTTTATAATTAAACTCAAACAAAATAACTATTGTGAAATTGACACATGTCAGATTATAATTCAAATTTTTACAAATTAAAAAGTTTACATTATTTACTTTATTTTAACGTTATACTAGTAGACTTAAGACATAAGATGATAAATAAATAGAGATAATAATGAAAAAAAGCTCAGTATTTTTTAGTTTTATTTATATGTTCAGTACACTATTAATGCCATTATGTGCAGCACCAAATGTAACGTATTTACCTAATCACAATAATAATAGGCATGGCCCAATGCAATCTAAGAATAATAATAATATGATAAATGGAAATAGCAATACCGCACCACAATTCAGTCAAGGAAACAGCAATATGCCACCTGCTCCACCACAATTTACACAAAATCAAAATAACAACAATCAAATATATGGACAAAATAATAATACACAATACAACTCAAATAACAATTATAATCAAGTACCAATAAGTAATCAACAATATAATCCAAATAATAATATGAACTATAATAATTCCAATTATCAAAACAACTTGTATCAAAATAATAATTACCAAGGCAGTAATTATAACCAGAATAACAGTATTGTACAAGACAATATTGATCCAAATTCATTAATTATAATTCCAGCAAATTCTAATATTTATTACATTGCTGACCAAGATCTATTTCCAATAGATATGATACAACAAGATACGCAAGGAAATGATAAAGGGTTTTGGCTTTACTTAACTCGTGTTAAAGATATTGATGCACAAACGATGGAACGTATTAAAAATGAACCAGTTCAATCAGACAACAATCCATTTAACCAGCAACAATACAATATGAATAATAATCTATACAATAATTCGTATAATAATGGTAATGATATGTATCCTTACAATAATGCAAATAATAATAATTATCAATACCCAGGAACAGGTGTAAATAATAATAATAGAGGTACTAAATACAATAACAATCCAAATTATAATAATAATGTAATTCCACAATATTCATCAAATAGTGGTAATACTTTTATGAGAGGCTTGCAATATGATAACAATGGTATTCAACAATTATCATCAAATGATGTAGTATTTTTGGATGGCAATTCAAATAATACAACTCTTGTTAGTCCTGATACACAATTACTGATTACACCAGTGGAGGTGAATGGTTCGCATTTTTGTTCTATAAAAGCAGCAGAACCTAATAATAATCATAATAATAATATATCATCTAATGGAAAAGATAACTTACCAACATTAAATAATTTAGTATATACACATGGTAAATAAATAATAAGGTACTATTATGATATATTACGTAATAAATAAAAAAATACCAATAGTATTCTGTATAGTATTATTAATATTTAATACACAATCAGCAAATGCTTTAAGGAGCAATGCTATGCAGCAAATAATTGACCAAGAAGTTGCTAAGAAATTAGAGCAACAGAAACAAGATAATGAAATTAAACAAAGTAATAATCAAACTAATACTGATAGTACTACAAATAGTACTATTCAAATAAATGACGAATCCATAAGTAGTATTAATCAGATAACACTTTGTGCTGCTCAAGATTATGAGAAGACCAAAATGAGAAATGAAATATCTAATTTGCAACGGAACAATATATTACTTCAAGAGAGACAGAAAGATAATAATGCGTTGGTATCGGCTAATTTTGATTTGAAAAAATCCAAACTTAGAGAAAGTAATATACAAAATAATATAAAGCAACAAGAAATGATTAATAATAATATAAATGCTATTGTTAATATTGATAATAATCTATCACAAGAACGCAATAGTAGAATTGTGTATAGAAAAGTATTTGATGAAGAATCATAATACAAATTTATAATATTTATTTTTAATTCGCAGTAATGCGATACAGTATAATAATATAGCAACAATGCATTATTTATTTTACCAAAATATAAAACAAATTATTACACTCTCACAACATAAACATGTATTAATCCAATAATTGCAAGTATAAATGATATTATCCAAAATCTAGTAACAATCGTTGTTTCCTTTAATCCTTTTTTTTCAAAGTGATGATGTAATGGTGCCATTAAGAATACTCGTTTTTTAGTTTTCTTATAATATAATACTTGTATTATATCTGAAAGTGTTTCTATTACAAATACTCCTCCTATAATTGCATATGTAAATTCATTTTTTAATATTACTGAAGTAAATCCTAGTACAGCTCCTATTGATAATGAACCAGTATCTCCCATAAATACTTTTGCTGGAAAGGCATTAAACCACAAGAATCCTAATCCAGCACCTACAATTGCACTCAATAAGATGCATAATTCCTGTTGCTCAGGTTTCATATAACTAATTATAAAGAAACACATAGAAGTAATAATAATTGGTACTATTGTTAATCCATCTAATCCATCAGTTATATTTACCGCATTTGAGCTACCTATAATTACAAATATTGCCCATGGTATAAAAAAATATCCAATATCAATAAATAAGTTCTTAATAAATGGAAAATATATTCTACTATCATAATTCATGTATTTATATGCAATACAACAACATATAATGGAAGTAATTATTTGCAATATAATTCTTAATTTAGCACTAATTCCATGATAATCATGTTGAGATACTTTTTTATAATCATCAATAAATCCTACCAAGCCAAATACTATTAGTATGGTTAATGACAGTATTAAGAAAATATTATTTAAATTACCAAACAGTACACAAGAACACACTACAGATAATATAATTAAAATACCTCCCATCGTTGGAGTTCCTCTTTTAGTTTTTATATGAGATTGAGGACCATCTTCCCTAATTGGTTGTCCTTCAGATTGAAATTTGGATAAGTATTTTATAAATTTATTTCCACACAATAAAACTACTCCAAAGGAAGTAAAAAATGTCAATAATGCTCTAGTAATGGTATGTACCATATGTATTTTTATTAATGTAATTACACATATATATTCATATTATGGCACTTTTTATGAGAATAATGTTATTTTCTTTGTGTAAGAACTTTTTTTATTAAGTTGCACATTTGATTGTGGGGGTTTATGGTTATTTTTAATAAAATTACAAGGAATGTAACAGTGTATGTCATGTGTTTTGTTTTGTCTATATCGTGAGTTTACTTAATTGTGTGTATCAGTTCATAGCATCATGGAATTTTATTATTATGGTATAATTTATGTGTTATTAGCAAATGTGTTTCATCGATTTCTTTCCATATTCAACTACAGTTTTTACCACATCTCCTGACTCTTTTGTGAAACCAAAACTCATTATGCTGGCACAATTTACAGTGTTCAAACATACACCCATTACTACTGTTAATAAAGGAATTAATTTCATTGTACTATAATCCTCCCTTTCCAAATACAACAATGAAACCAAACAACAATGTCAGTGTATTACAACTTAATATTTATTTAATATTTATATGAATACTGAAAATTAACTTATTTTCTCTTATTATTAGAAAGTAATGTTTAGTTCACAAATAATGGTGTGGTTGAGAATAAGATAAAAAATGTTAATAAATAATGTATTGAGGAGATTTAGGAGTTGGTAATGTGTAAATAATATTATTAAATAGTGTATAATAGTAGTATTATGACATATGTAAATATAAAACAGTGTCGAAACAAGTGTTGCAACAAAATAAGCAAAACACTATAACAGGATGTAATTTGATTTTTCAAGACATAGATATTTGTGTAAAACCATACTATAAAAATCGTACTAAGTTATTCAGAACACTAATAGGTAATACAGTATCAGATGCACTACTGTATATGCCTACTTCTACTATAGAAAAGTTTAGTATTAATGAACTATCAAAGGAATACATTAATAAGCAAGTAATAGTAAATGTAGTAATAGACAATATTGAAATACATAAATATGTAACAAATAAACCAATAACAATGTTGGGACATGTTGGAGATAAACACATAGAATTATTGTTTTTTAATTATAAACCAGCATATTTGAAAGGAATATTTTTTGTAGGAGGAAATGTAAAACTAGTTGGACAATTAACATTATCAAGTATGAATCAATATCAAATGATTAATCCTAAAAGAGCTACTTTTAAAACAATTCCTGGCATATGTAATATTTATCCATTAAAAAATGGAGTAACACAAGATTGTATTTATTCCATTACTGAAAAAGCATTAGATATACTTAATATTTCAGATGTCCAAGAGTGGTTACCTGAACATATTATTAATAAATACAACTTTTATTCATTTTATAAATCATTAAAAGAAATACATCAACCTAATACTAATCATCTTAATTTAATTGATAATATTTATCGTAGAAGAATATGTTTTGATGAATTGTTAGCTGAACAAATTACTATACAAATAAATAAAATACAAGATAATAAATGTGAAAGTATTAATTGTTCAATATCAATATTGGAAGAATTTATTAATAAACTACCATTTAAGTTAACATTATCACAATTAAACGCAATCAATGACATAATAAATGATGTGAAAAAAAACATTCCAATGAAAAGATTACTTCAAGGAGATGTTGGCTCTGGTAAAACTATAGTGGCAATATTAGCTATGTTATATGTAATACAAAACGGATATCAATGCGCATTATTAGTTCCAACTGAAATGTTAGCAAGACAACATTACAATAACATTATTAGTTACTTGACAGATGTAAAAGTAGAAATATTTACAGCAAATGAAAAAGGTAAAATTAGAAAGAATATCTTAGATGGAGTCAAAGATAATACAGTAAAAATAATAGTTGGTACTCATGCTTTATTTAATAATAAATTAGAATTTAATAATTTAGGATTAGTTATAGTTGATGAACAACATCGATTTGGAGTTAATCAAAGATTATCATTAATTAATAAAGGAAAAAATCCTCACATATTAAGTATGACTGCTACTCCAATACCAAGAACAATAATAATGTCTATACATGGAGACATAGATGTATCATCGCTAAATACTAAACCAATTGGTAGAAAAGATATTATTACTACTTCACTAAGTACTGATAAGATTAATGAATTAATTAGTGCTATACGTAGAATATTAGATAGAGGAGAAAAAGTATATTGGATATGTCCATTAATAGAAGATAGTGATAAATTGGATTATACTTGTGTAATTGAACGTTATACTTTTTTAAAACAGTACTTTGGTAGTAATGTTGAAATGCTTCATGGTAAAATGACTGCTAATGAAAAACAGCAAGTATTTGATAAATTCAATTCAAATGATGTTAATTTATTAGTATCTACAACAGTGATAGAAGTAGGTATAGATGTTCCTAATGCTACTGTTATTATAATAGAAAATGCTGAAAGATTTGGTCTAGCACAATTACATCAATTAAGAGGAAGAGTAGGTCGTAGTTTATTACAATCCTATTGCATATTGCTATATGATAAACACTGTTCCATTATATCAAGACAGCGAATAAAAATAATGTGTCAAACTAATGATGGATTTAAAATATCTGAATATGATTTAAAATTCAGAGGTGGAGGAGAAATAAATGGAATAAAACAAAGTGGATTGAGAAAGTACAAAACTTTCGATCATAATATTCCGGAAGACCAACATATAATAAATGAGTACATAATAGAAGCTAACAAATTAGCTAAAAGTATCGTGAAAATGAATAGTGTATCCTTATATAGTGATTGCATAAGAATATTTAAACCAAATTTTTCATTGAATTTAAATAAGTCATTTTAAATTATTCATTGGTATAAATAAGTTAATATGATTGTGTTTAATAGGTTGTTTATTATAAAAGTATCATATAAAAATGTAATTTTATTACATTACCATCATTGTTCTATTAACTAAATATTAACAAATTGGCAATAGAATACTAATAATGGGATCTTTTTTTGTAAAACATATTATGAAAATAATTAATTACCTTCCTAATATTATTTTAACAGTATTGTTATTAAATAATGGTTATACAAATGAAAAAATTGATAATATTATAAATCAATTTAATAATTTAAATTTGAGTGATAAACTAGTGAAATTTCATAATGGTGGAAATAGATGTGGTTTAGCTGCATTAAATCAAATTTTCAGTGAATTTAATCCAAGTAACAATGAGTTTTTAAAGAAATTTTCAAATACATACTATGATATATCACAAAATGAAAATCAAAATAAAAAAATTTTTGATCCAAAGTATATTTTTGAACCACTATTAAATAATATTACATTTATTGGTAATATTAGTGAAAAAGATAAAAAACTATATTTGGCAGACATAAATAAATTCCTAAATAGTAATGAAGGTTCTGATGTTGCTGAGAGATACAACAGATTGACTAATGTATTACAACATACACAATATAATCTGCAAGAAATAAATGCATTTTGTGAATTAAGAAATTACAAGTTTTCCAATAATAATAACTACATTAAATTGATACAAGATGGATTTGATATTGGAAATCCAATTACTAACAATACTGTGAATTTAATTGTAAACAATAATGATATAACAACTCTAAATTTTTATAAACAAATACAATCTAATACTGTATTGAAACTTAATAATACTAATTTTAATTTATCTGCATTGATATTTTTATGTGTAAAACCAGATGGAACACCAAACAAGTCAGGAACTCATTTTATTGCTTCAAAGAGATTATTAAATGGAAAGTGGAGATTAATAGATTCTTCTCACAATGAACGGAATCAAATATATAATAATTTTAATGAACTGATGAGTACATATGTAATACCTAGCAATCCCAAAGCAACCATTAAGAATAGACTAATGCCAAAATTGATGTTGTTTACTAGAAATCAAAATATAATACAAAATAATATTAATAAACAAATACAGGATTTACAGAATACAATAGATGAAAATATTAATTTAATACATCAAATTTCTATTGCGAATGGATATGTAGACTACAAAGAAATATTAGATTTTATCAATAATATAAAAAATAATAAAGAAATATTCAATAAAATAATAAAATTAAGTTCAAAAAATAATGAAATTAACGATGAGAATAATAAATGTAAAAAAGTTGAATATAAAGTAATTGAAAATAAGAAAACCAATAACACAAAAATAGAAAAGCATAACATAAAAAATAAGTACAATGATGAAATTTATGATTACTTTGCAAAAAATAATTATGGATGGCTATGTGAAAAAGCACTCGAAATAATTAGTACTATTTTTAACTTAGAGCATACACAAGATGTATTAAAAAATTTTCTAGTAAAATAATATTATATTAATATTTTTTACCATAATATGATTTTGCTTGATTTTATTAGTATTTTATATTAGACTAGTAGTGATACTAATTAATGTGAGTAAAATATGAATTTAAAAATTTTTATGACATGTTTAATGATACCTTTAACTATGATGAATTATGGTTACACAATGGAAGATAATGTGAAAAACAATATTGTTATAAATGACAATAGTACTAAATATTATGTTAATAATAGAGATACAATATTGCTTTTTAACAATGGGCATAATTTGTGTAGTTTAGCTTCATTAAACCAATTATTAAGTGTAATGAATCCAGGTGATAATGAGTTTTTCAGAAAAATTCAAGAAGAATATAATAAATCTTCCAAATTAATAACTAACGATGATTTCAAATATAATACACCAAAGCCATATTTAATAATATTAAAAGTATTATTAATGGAAAACCAGGAATTAAAGGAACAAGAATTAACGAAAGTGTTACAAGCATTTGATGAAGAGTATGACAGACTATTTACAAACAAATCTTTTCCACAATCATTACGACAGTTATTAAAAAAATACGTAAAAATTTATGGACAGATACTACCTAACAATACAATTGATAGTATAATACAAATGTTATGCTATCCAAATGAAGAAATTGGAAATAGGTATGGCAAATTAGATTCACTATTAACAATGGATTTTAAACATAATACAAATGGAATAACACGATTTAGTACATTAGTTGATACGGTGGAAACTCAAAATTGTGATTATAAAACCACGGAAAAAATACAAAATAATAAGAAACAAATTCTAAATGATTATTATAAAAGAAACATTGCAAACTCAAAATCATTATCGGATTCATTGCAAGTAGATGATGATATGAATTTAATTGAACAAAAAAATATAACAACTTTAGAGAACTTTACAACAGAGAAAAACAAAGAAGACAAGCCATTAAACGTACTAGTTGATGTGAGTACAAATAAAATATTTAACAAATTCCGTAATGACATAAACACAGGTGAGTTAAAATTGAACAATAAAGATTATGAACTACGTGCTATAGCATTTCACAGTACAGTGGGTTATCATTATTTATCTGCAAAAAAATTATCAGATGGAAAATGGGGGTTAATTGATTCTCTTCCTAGTGAAGTGAAAGGATACTGTAATAATCTAAAAGAATTATTAGATATTGTTACCAAAAATGGATTATTACCAAGATCGTTGTTGTATTCTCAAAAAGAAAATGGTAATGTAAACAATAGTACATTGAATCTAAACAATATTCAACATTTATCCAAACATTGCTCTTATAAACAGAAAGAAGAACCAAAAAATGAAATTATAAATAACTCTATTGAGATTCTACAAAATTATATTTCACAATTATCTACAAATGATAACAATAATCAAAACTGTGATGATGATATTGCGTATTTTAAATGTTACCCTACTACTGAAGATGAACGTAATGAGTATGGAAATGAGTTAAACGAACTTTTAAATCCCCATTTAGTGTATGAGAATCCAGAAAGTACTCAGATTCCATTGGTCGAAGATAAAAGATTTAGTGATAAAGATGGATTGTGTTCATTTGTTGCACACAATGATTATGAGGAACTGTTTTCAAAAGAATGGGATGGGAAAACTATGGTATTGAAGACAAATGGGAAATATTATATTGCACGATATGATGGGACAAAATTTGAGTATAATGGTGCTGATAGTACATTCTCTGTTTACACTAATGATATGACTCTTAAAACAATACACTTATTCGAGGAATACGGTAAATAATTCTAAATATCTTTTATGTTGTAATATTTTAGAAGTATTAGTATTATATTCTGAATCTGCAGTACTAATAATGTATTGCAGGATTCATTTGTATGGTAAGTATTGCAATTTGTATATTATCGAATATATTATTTGTAATACTTATTAATATAAGTTCTAATTAATTTAGTATTATATATCTACGGGACATGTAATCATGCAAGTATTTTTTTTAAGTGAATGTTATTATTATAAAGTACAGTAACAATATATATATTAGTAATAATACTATAAAAAATGATTATAACAACATTTAAAATACAATTATGTGTTAACTGTAGTAATTTTACAATATAAAATTTGATAGTACAAAACAGCAATCTCCAAGATAGTGTCAATAGAAATTATTATGACTAATGTATAATTAAATTACTTCATATAAAACATTATTTATAAAATAAATCTGATATAGAACATCATATTATTTGTTATATTATATTAATTTGTAAATTATTTTTTTTATTATTGTTATATGGTTGTTTTTTATAATATACAATTAATAACACAAAAAATTAAATTATAATTTAACAATTATATGAGGGGACAATTGTTTTAATAACACAAAAAAGTATTTAAATTTTTTAGAAGATTAACTTAATATTGTATATGACAAAACCGTATACTTTCAACAATATTATAAGTTGTAAACTTAACAAAAACAAATGTGTTATTGTATTACTTAATATTGACAATGTAAAACTAAGACAATACATTGCTTAATAAAAACTATTAATTTATCACTGATAGCAACAGTATACATAAAATATTCAGAAAAATTATATCCTATTAATGTTACTGTAAAATAAGATTATTAATAGGAATGTAATTCAAGTATAATTTAACTTATAGGAATGAAAATTGTAATACTAATAAAAATCGTAATATGAAAACAGTCTACTTAAATAGTAGACTGATAAGAATTTAAATTAAGTTAGATAATAA
This sequence comes from Alphaproteobacteria bacterium, assembly GCA_017475965.1. Classification (GTDB taxonomy): domain Bacteria; phylum Pseudomonadota; class Alphaproteobacteria; order RUG11792; family RUG11792; genus RUG11792. Next base: position 17,011 of record JAFVEL010000028.1, read on the forward strand.
ACTACTTTTAGTAATTATTTCATATTTTTTATTATTAGGATTGTGGTTATTACTTACAAAAATAGCTGGTAATGATGATATTTTCAATTTTTCTAATAGTTCATTATTCTTGTATAAGTTAGATTTAGCTATTTCTTCATATTTCTTTAAATCATTTTTATTAACCTTTATTTTATCTAATGCTTTGTCAATTGTTGCTCCTTCTTTTACTATTTCTTGTATGAATTCTCCAAGTTTATTTGTTTTATCTTTCGCTTTTTTGGATTTATCATTATCAAATGCTTGTAATTGGTAATATACTTTAGCCAGTTCTTCAGAATTATCTCCTAAAATTGATACTGGTAATAAGTAGAAGCACATCTTTTTACTGGATTTACTATCATTTAATATATCAACAATTGACTTTAATGCTTCTTTACATGGTGAGCCAGCAGGGTCAAAGAAACATATTGTAGTAAATTTAGTATTTAATTCTCCTACTCTAATAGCAGATTTAATTACTTCAGATTTATTATTTTCAACATTTATAGCAGATTGTTCCAACATATTGTCTCTTTTATTAACTAATCCATTACTAATTGCATCCAATATTAATTGTGGATTTTTTATAATAACTTCTTTAACTTCTGTTTTGATTCTATCTTCTATATTATTATTAACTTTTGCTTTACAAATTTTATTTACTTTATTTACTGAAAATACAGATAAAATACATGCCATTATTGCTAATACAATAGAACACTTTTTAGAACAACAATTTTTATTTACACTGCAATCCGCACAATTTTTACAATCACCGCATTTGCATCCTGAATTGCAACATTTACAATTTTCTTCTTGTTGATAATTTTTTTCAGTGTTATTTGTATTATTATCTTCTACTATTTTATTATCATTTGATTCAATATTATCAGTAGTTATTTCTTCATTATTTAATTCATTACTATTTTCTATTATTTTCTTTTCATCTAAATTTTCACTATTTTCCAGTGACTTATTTTCATTAAAATCATTTTGTGGGTTCTTCGCCATAAGTATCTCATGTTAAACTATATATCTACTTATTATTCTACTATAAATTACTTCAAAATACCACAAAAAACTACAATTATTTATTATTAATAATAAATTGGTGGTGTAGATATTTTCTGAAAATTAACAATATTTAAACTAATTCTTTATATTAACAATCAATACAATACACTATGTTAATAATATAGTAACTTATAAATAGTCTGTTTTATAATGATAGAAAAATAATATAAAATTTATTATAAATGTATGGGCTAAAAATTAATTATGTTTAAAATAATTTCGAATGTTAATAATAAATTATATACACCATATTAATAATTTATGAGCTCATGCACAATGTCATATGTCTTTTTAATAATGAGAGTCAAATTGATTCAAATAATATTATTAGTTTGAAAATAGAACAAGATAATAATAATGTATTAAAAGCAAACATAGTAATACCAAAATTATTATATAACCATTTATTAAGTAATAATAATAATTTCAACTGTCAAATATTAATAGATAATAATAAGTATTTTGATGGTAATATTGCATCTATACAAATAAATAGTAATTTATGCAATATTAATCTTATTAATAAAAATTTAACAATACAAAGTACAACTAATGAAGATAATATACTAGAAAGATTTAAAATTAATAATCCATCATTATTTCAGAAAAGAAATATTTTAAACACTCATGATAATGAAACAATTTATAATATAGAAAATAGTATTATAAATGATAGTTTGAAGGTAAATATAGATAAGTTACTACCAATTCATGAATTAAATCTATTTGTATCAGCTTCTTGGAATAAATCATGTACTGGATATTGTGACATAACAAATAAAATAAATAATAAATTAAATAATGGAGTAATAGGTACCTTAACTCCCAAGAAATTAATTAAATCTTGGCCAAAATTATTTGACAGATTAGTAACTAACAATAAAGCAGTACTAAAAACAAAATATTTTGTTACTTATTCTAAATTAGAAGAATGTAACAGCAATATAATAAATGTTTGTAACGATCAAATATCATTAAATGAAACATATTTTAAATGTAAACTTTCCATAGGATGGGAATATTCTCAATTTGTAACTGAAAACTTGCACTGTAAAATTATAAATGACAACGTTACACACAATAATTAACAAGTATTAAATATTAATTTACATAATGTACAAGAATATGTAGAAGATATATACATTAATTCATTTTTTCAATCAAAAATTGGTAACAGTATATTTAATATAGTATTGGATGAAGTAAAACAGTTTGTTACAAATTCAATGCAAAATATTACAGTACAATTTCAAATACCATTTAGTAATTTTGTAACGGAAATAAAAGTAAACAAATTTGTAAAAATACACAATCATATGATCGCTATTAATAAAATAGAAATATTATTTGAGAATAATATGGAACTAGTAACAATTACTGGAATAGGTTCTGAATATAATAATGCATTTGATAATGTTGTTCCATCTAATATACAAATAGAAAATAATGTACAACCCGGTGATGATATAATAAATATATTGGAAAATATTGAAATATTAAATACATCAGATGAACAAATAAAGAAAATTAATAGTATACAATTTGATAATGATAATCAAAAAGAAGTAATAAATAATATATTAAACAATAATCCAACACAATTACTTATTACATTAAATCCAATAAAAACTGAACATAATAAAATAGAAAATATATATGTTAATGATATAAAATTATATAATAAATAAAAATACTTGTTTTGATTTAGAAAACTAATTTATATTATTAATATAATATTGTATTACTAATAAATAATATAATACAACAAATAACATAAATACAATATATTATACATGTATTTTTATCCATTTATTTGATTTATATCTCATAAATAATAATAATACATTGGAAAGTGATGACAGAGTATACAATGTCCATACCATTTCGACTGATAATGTATTAGTATTCATAAATCCGAATATAGGTAATGCTACACACATTCCTAAACAGGATGCTATTGTTAACATCATATAGTTCATATCACCACCAGCTTCCAGTATTCCAGCTTCTATCCACAATATTCCATCGAATATAAAGGTTATCCATGCAAGTCTTAATACATTCAATAAATGTTGATGCAGTTCCGGACTAATTTCATTTATATTAACATAATTACTAAGTATTAAGTCAGAGCATGATAATATAAAAATCAATAATAATGAGGCATTAAAGAAATGTATATTTACACTTCTCTTGAATAATACACTTATTTTTTCTTTTATGTTAGCCCCTAATAAATTAGCAGTAATTGACATTACTCCTTTTTCTAATCCGGCTGCAACACATATTAATAGACTCCACAGATTAGATACTATTGTTTGTGTTAATGCTTTATCTGTACTAGCACTTGCTAATACATAATATATTGAACTATATACAATTGATTCAAATACATGTCCTAAACTTGAAAATACTCCTAGTTTTAAATAACTACATAATCTTTTGATGCGTAATTTACAATTCAATGTTCCATATTTTGATCTAATATTACTACTGAAAAAGAAACATGATAAGAATATTAATTCACTAAATCCAGCCATTATTGTTCCAATTGCTGCTCCTGTTGTTCCTTGATTACAGTAGAATATGAGAAATATATCTAAAGTAGCATTAACTATAATTGCTATGAATGATGATAATGAGACAATGAATCCTTTTCCTATTGATACTAAAAATGCACTAATGGCAACCTTCGTACAAAATATTGGTGATAATCCCATCACTATCTTTAAGTATGGAATACCATATTCATGTAGATTTGTTGGTACACAATATCGTGCAACTATTTGAGACAATGGAATTGATATTACAAATAAAGATAATGAAAACCAAATCATTTGCCATACAGGCATGCCAGCAAATTTGTATTTACCAGCACCATTGTAATGACCAACTAGAGCACCAGTAATAAACACTAAAGCAATAGTAGAACACTGAAAGGCATAGCACCATGTATAGGCAGATGATGCTCCAGTCATAGCTAAAGTTGAGTATTTTGCTAGTATTAATACATCTAATATACTCATTATACTGGCAGATAGAGATGATAATATCGTTGGTGCTGATACTTTCAATATTGTTGAATATCTAACATCAGTTAATTTTGTTGCAAACATTAATAATTATATAGTATTTATATCTGAATATATTGTAACACAATAAATAGATAAACACTATATATTTTAAATATTATATAAAGTATAAAATTATTATTACTATGCTGCTTCTTGTAATGTAGTTTCTATTCTTTTCGCAACGTCTTCAATATCTGCATTTTCTGCTATCGATATCTCAGTTGCTAGTCTTTCCAATGCCTTCTGATAAATTTGTCTTTCACTAAATGATTGCATTGATGTACCTCCTGTCTTATGCAATTCCTTTAGTGTCTCAGCTAAAGCCATAGGATCTCCAGAATTGATTTTTAACTCATATTCCTGAGCTCTCTTGCTCCACATCATCCGCTTTTTCTTAACTTTCTGTGATAAATTCAAGAATATTTGATTTAAATCCTCTTGATTTAATACATTACGTAATCCAGCGGATATTGCCTTTTTCACTGGCAATTTTAACAATAATTTATTTTTTGGGAATAATATAACATAAAATTCCATTTTACTGCCATTAACTTCAATACTATCTATACCAGTTAATTGGCCAACACCATGAGATGGGTAAACCACCCATTCTCCTATTTCAAATAAAGATCTATTAGTCATATTTCATTATTCTACAGCATAATCGTTAATAAATTAATAACATAAAATGGAAAAAAAATCAACTATAGCTTATTTATTATGTAAATAATGAGTAAATAATTATTAATATTTTGTTAAATTGCTAATCAAATTGTTTAATTGTTCATTATTATTAATAATACACAGAGGATCTCTAACTACATTCTTTATTAGATTCATTTTATTCAAAATATATTTTATTGGTATTGGATTAGTAGTAACAGACATTACATTATGTATGTATGGTATTACTTTTAGTGAACTTTTGAATTCTTTGATATTGTTGTTATTCCAACTGTTAATAATATTGCTTATTTCTTTTGGAAATATATTTGCTGCAGCTGATATAGCTCCACACGCACCGTGTGCCAAACAAGCATGTAGTGTTCCATCCTCTCCAGATAGTATATTTATATTTGGAAATTCATTATGTAATGTTGATAACGTTTCAAAATTCTTTGTGGCATCTTTTAATGCTACTATATTTGGTAAGGGGAATATTTTTCTTAGAGTATCTAATTCAATATTTACAGATACTCTACTTGGAATATTATATACTACAATTGGAAGATTAGTATTATTACTTACTATTTCAAAATGTTTTAGTATACTATCTTGATTTGGCTTAATATAATATGGAGAATTCACTAATACTCCATTTGCTCCCAAATCTGCTGCTATATTAATATTTTTTATCGCTTCATTAGTAGAACAGGAACTACATCCAACTAATACTGGAATTTTATTATTAATGTGTTTTACTACAAATTTTATAACATCTGTTCTTTCTTCGCTTGTTAATAATGTTCCTTCTCCAGTAGAAGCACATATTACCAATCCATTTATATTTGCTTCTAATTGAAAATGTAATAATTTTTCAAGACTTTCATAATCTACTGATTTATTATTATCATTAAGAAACGGAGTTACTAAAGCCACTAAAGCACCACTAAACATAGATACAATACATAAAAAGTTTTTAATATTGTATCATAAGGTTTGTAAAATTTTAACTATCATTTAATGATTTTGCACTAGTATGATAAATATTATATATAGTATATTGTTTCACAGGAAATAATAATGAAAAAACTACTGTTAATAGTATCAAGTTTGGGAATACTTGCTGGATTAAATTCTAATAACTATGCATCTGATAGTAAATCTGAGGATGATAAAAGTATTGAAAAGAAAGAAGACTCTTCTAATGAAGATAATACCATTAATAAACAGGAAAAATCAAGTAAAGAAAAGGAAGATAAACCTGATAAATCAAACGAAGAATTAAATAAAGAAGGAAACCAAGGCAATAAAGAAAGTAGTAATTCTAAATCAAATGATGATAAATTAGATAAAAATGATAAACAAGACAAAGAATCTAAAATTAATAAATCAGAGCAAGATAAAGAAAAAGATACGACACAATCTAAAGAAGATAAATCAAATACAGATGATATAAAAGACAGTAAAGAATCTAATAGCAATGATAATGTAACTGATAAAAAAGAAACAAATGATAATGAGGAAAAAACAAGTAGTAATGACAAGCAAAATGATAAAAAATCAGAAAAAGAAAATACTAAGCAAAAATCAAATAATAAAAATGACACTAAATTAAAGACAGAAAAAGACAATAAAGGTGAGAATATAAATAAGAAAGAAGAAAAAACTGATAATAAAGATAATACAGAAGATAAAAAAGAATATACTACACCAAGTAATAGTGATAAAAAAGTCGATATAGAATCAGATCATAAAAATAAAAATATATCAAAAACAGAAAATAAGATAGAAAAGTCAGATAAAGCAAATAATGCTGCACAGCAGATAGAAAATATAAACGAAGAATTAGATGATGTAAAACAACTAGAAGATAAAGAAGAACAAAAAGTTGATAATAAACAAGATAGAGAAACTAATATAATAGACAAGGCACAAATACCACATGATAAGCAATCAAACAAAGAAGATAATCAAATTAGTGATGATAACAAGACAAAATATAATGAAAAAGATAGTAATAATGAATCAAACATTGATGATAAAAATTTAACTGAAGATACACAAAGTAATAATGATAAAAAAGCAGAAAAAAGTAATACTAATGAACAACAATCAGATAGTGGAAAAATAAACTCAAATGAGGAAGAACAAGATAATATATTATTAGACAAAAAAGAAAATGTAACAGAAACAAAAGAAGAAATACACAATAAAGATGATGTATTATTAAATATGATGCAAGAAAACAATAATATATTACCAGATTTAGATTATAATATGGCAAATGATAAAAAAGAAGATATACGCAATAATAACAAAGAAATAAAAGATATAAATGATGAGTCAGATTTATATAATAATGAACTAATTAGAGATAATAATTACGATATGTATAATGATGCATTTATAGAAGAAGTAGAAAATTCAAATAATAATAAAAAAGAAGTATTAGATAGTGATTTTAGCAATGATATATCAAGTATATCATATAGTAAAAATGAGCAAATGGATAATATTAATAAGGAAGAAGAAATTAATACAGAATTAAAAAGAGATAAACTAGATAGTACAGAAGATATTTTACAACTACCAAATAAATATACATTAGAAAATAATAGTACCAACACAATTGATGATTATAGTTTTAATGAACATAATTCTAAAGAAGATTTCTCAAAGCAAAATATGTATATACCATATGATGCATCAGATGATGATACAATTAATGATAGTGATGTAAGTAAATATAGCAAAAAGAATGTAAAACGCAATTCATATGTTAAAGAACATGATAATATGACAAATATAGATAAAGAGTTCAATCAGAAAAATATAAATAACTTTAGTTTAGATGAAGATAATATTAATATAAAGCATAATGTAGATAATATATATGACAATCAATCAAAATTTGAGAATGATGAAGACGTGAATGTAGAGACACAATATGATGAGCTAAATTTTGATAATGATAATGAAAATATACAATCAAACAAATTAAATTTTGATAAAGCTGATGATATCGATTCTAACATACTAAATTTTGATATTGATGAAGACAAATCGAAATAATAATAAACACAATATTATAGCAAATGACGACAATATTTCTAATAATATAGATAATGATATAAAGTTTCATAATAATCTACAGTAACTATTATAGGTTACTGTAAATTTTTCTACAATATATTATCTTAATTATTAATCATAATAATCTTTTACTACTACCATAGAATTGTTATCTATATCAGTCAAATCATATTGATCACAGCGTATTACATCCCATTGAAATAATGAATTATTTTTTATATGTAACATTCTATTGTTTGTTATATTATTATTTGTATTAAAATTGGTATTTATATTTCCACTATTATTATTACTAATGTTTTGGCTAGTACTACTTTTTTTATGATTAGTTTTACAATTACGTTTGCTACATATTGGATAACAAACATTAGCTTTTGTGCTTTTTTTATTTTTCGTTAATGAAGAAGATAATTTATTTTGTTTCTTATTCATATTAACATTAGATACTTTTTTTAATTTGTTTGTTTTTGCAGAGCATTTCAACAGTAATTTATTGGTTTTACTGTTAGATAATGTTCCTGTACTGTTAAATTGTGTTGAACATTCTGATGATATTTTATATGTATTATTAGGTAGTAATTGTTGTATCGTATTATTGTTAGACTGTTGATATGTATCCTGTATTTTCTTAAATTTTCCAGAACATTTTATTGTTGAATTATCTAATGTAATATCATTATTAGGATATACTTCAAAAGTACAATTAGGTTCTTGTGAAGTCATTTTACTATCTTTTAAAGAAAAAGTACTGTTAGAACCAGTTATTTTTACAATGCCATTATTTAATTTTATTAATGAGTTACTATTAAATTCACAATTACTATTATTAATATTCATCGCACCTTTACTAAACGCTAATGTACTATTATTGAGTTTTAATTCACTATTATCATGAATATTTAAATAACCATTATGTAAATTTAAATTTACATTAGTTAATATAATTTTACTGTTCTTCGATTCAATTTTTGGTAATGAATCAATGCTGGAAAATAAATCAATATTATTTGACATATTATTGTTTATTATTATTGAACTATCTATTAAATTAATATTATTGATACCATCTTGAAGTAAATTAATTACATTATTTTGATCAAGATTTATTTTTAATACACTTGTATGCATGTTAATATTGATACATCCAGGACAATCAATATTACTGTTATTAATCTCAATTTCAGAATCTGTTATATGAAAATTGTTATATTTACCAATTTTGATATCATTATTACATGAATGATTTATTATACAATTTTTAATGTATGAATCTGCATAATTATCTTCTGTTCCATCATTTATTATCACTGCAGTATATACTGTTTCAGTTGATAATAATATTATTGTAATACTAAATATTTTTGTTAATGAGTTTAGCATATTTCTTATTAGTTAAACAAATATTTACAATAGATTAATATATTTCTATTAAAATAGTATTAATTTTAAACTAATCATATTAGCTTCACATTTTAATATTAATTGGAACAAAGTTATTCAATAGTTCATTATGTATGTGTACAGTTGCTTTTGGATGAAATACATTGATTTTGCAATTTGATAAACTAATGTCATTTCCATGTATTTCAAGATGTGAATTAGCACCATTTAAATTAATTGTAATATTGTGAAGATTAACTACATTGGAATTAATAATTAAATACTCACCAAATATTTTTTCATCAATATCATTTTTGTCTCCAACATTTATAATACAACCTGGTTCAATTTTCATATTTCCAGTAATTAATATTTTACTATTTTGCTGCATACTAATTATACTCCCAAATTCCATTGATAACACACTTTGATTACCGAGGAAAAGTACTTTATTACTTGGTACTATTACTTTTGATACAGAGATATTATTTTCATTATCAATTCCATAATCATGATTACTAGATAATGTTAATATTTGTTCTAATTCTGTTTGATTATTACAACGACTGCAATTCAACATGCGGTCTATGTAATGAATATTATTCCCAAAAAAATTATTTATATTTTCTTGTAATGATTCGCTATCTGATTGGAATTGTTTTAAACAACATAAATCATTTTCATTTCCATATATATTATTAATAAAACAAATTGAACACATAGTAATTATTATTTTTAAACATTTATTCATTTTTATAATCCATTATAAAATTCATATTGATATGTTATGACATAATACTTAATTATTAGTTAAAATTCACAGTAGAGAATTCATTATAATTGTGTTTTTATCCACATATTAGTACAAATTAATAAAGTACAATAAAAACAAACAACATATTGGTATTAAGTATCTATATGAAAGTTTTATTATTTGTTGCTGTAGAAATCGTGGAAATAATGTTCTAATTATTATAATACTAGCAATAAATAATATATCACAAATTGTAAATAATATTATATTATTTACTCCAAGAAAAAATTTAGTATACAAAACTGCACCAAACAATACATTTAAATAATCAGATAGGTATATCATACCAAATAACATTCCTCCATATTCTGTATATGCTCCGGCTACCAATTCTGATTCTGCTTCTACACAATCAAATGGAATATGATTTATTTTTATTAAATTAATCACAAAGAATATAATTGATACTAAAAACAATAATACATTAAATTCAGGAGATACTATAGATACATTTATTTTATTTATATTCAATGTATTATTTAAGACAGATATATATATTACTATCAATATATATGGAATATCATATGCAAACTTCTGAAATATTGCTCGTATTCCTCCAATTATTCCAAACTTCGATTTAGAGGATACACCAATTAACACTTCAGAAAAACTTATCATTTCATTTATGATAATTAAATATATTAAACTATAATTACTTGATAATAAATAAAAATTTTGTGTAATTGGAACAAATGCAAATTGCAATAGTGAACAAAATAATAGTAATGATACGCCAAATATGGAATAAATAGAATGGAATTGCAAACAACTATATTTGAAAAATAGCTTTAATCCATCTGCTAATGGTTGTAATAAACCATATTTGCCACAATAACTTGGACCACGTCTTAATTGTATTCTACCTATTAATTTTCTTTCAAGTAATGATAAATAAGCCGATATTGTTATTACAGTAATATAAAATACAAAAGTCTTTATTATAAATAATAATATCTCCATTAGTTATATTCTGAATGATTTTCCACAACGACATGATGGGCTTTTATTATTCTTTATCAAAATATTAGTACCTAATATACTGTTAGTGTAGATAGTAATATCATTGATATGAGGTTTTGCTAATGTATCAACAGCAAATTTTATGTGATTAGATTCAACCATAGTATCGTTATCATGAATATAATCAAGAGTTAATACCAACATATTTCCAGCACATCCACCTTTTTTTAGAACTATTCTAGGAAATTTATCGGGATTATTATTCAATACAGATTTTATTTTGTTTAGTGCATCATCTGTAATATTGATCATATGAAACAAACAATCAAATATTATATAATATAGTTTATATTAAATTGGAGGAATATTACAATATAAAGTATCTATCTAATTACTTTGCATATTATGTAATATAGTGTATATAAACTGAAATTTTTTATGATATAAAACATGTACATATTTTGGTGTAATTGTAACAATAAGTACAAAAAGAATATAAAATGGAGTGATACTAATTGTTTTACTAACAAGTAAAATATTACATACTGTAGTTTTAATAAACATTACAGTGTAATATTAGTATAAATTAATATAGGTAATATAAATATTTTGTAAGTTATTGTATATTTAATGTGTTTAACAAATCAGCTAGTTCTTGACGAGCAGCTATGTGAGATAAATTCATGTGAGATTGTGATGTGTTACTATCCAATAATGTCAATCCAGATAAGAATAATTCTTTAAAGATAATACGATCTTTAAATCCCCTCGCTAGTCTAAAACCTAGTCTTTTAGATAAAATGTTTAGTATTCGTTCTAATTCTTTTTTATTTCTAGACTCTACACTAGACATTCTATTTAGTAAGATTATCCAATCTATAGTACCTTTGTCTCGCTGAGCTCTTTCTTTCTTTCTGTTCCATACTGCTTCTGCATATGAACTAGTTTGGATATTATTTTTATTGGGAGTCGCTTTTATTATTAAATCTAAATCGACAAAACTCTCATTCATTGGAGTTATTATTATATCTGCAAATGAATGTGCTATTCTTGCTAAATTATTATCATGTCCAGGAGTATCAATAACAATAAAATCAAAATTTTTCAATGATGATAGTAATTCGACAAACTCTATAGCATCCATACGTTGTCCAATAGTAACAGAATCGTTAATACTTTCAAATATTGGTTTACAAATTGGAACTAATATATTTGGATTATCTGATTTAGTTCTAATTCTATTTTCAATGTATCTTGATAGGGTACCTTGTTTCGCATCTGCATCAATTGCAGCTACTTTATAACCTTTTATTAGTAAACTAACAATCAGATGCATTGCTAAGGTAGATTTACCAGTACCACCTTTTTGATTACCGAAAACTATAATTTTTTTATTCATCTATTATTATAATGGATATTAATCTTATAGCTTCAGTTTACTACAAATTTACACTAAATTTTAAAGTGTCGGCTCTCCTTTATTGATTTTTTCTGTTTTTGGTTTTAAATTCAAAAACATTAATAGTGGTGCTGCTATACAAATAGGTGAGAAAGTTCCTACAGCTATACCTACCATTATTGGTAAAGCTAATGCAGCTATTACTTTTCCTCCAAATAGATATAGAGAAAAGACTGCTAATAAAGTTGTTGTAGCAGTTAAGAGAGTTCTAGATAATGTATCATTCAAGCTTTTGTTTATTACTTCACTAGTTGATAAATTCCTATAACGTCTCAAGTTCTCTCTAATTCTATCAAATATAACAACAGTATCATTAATAGAATAGCTAGCAGTTAATAATATTGCTGTAATGGATGTCTCACTGAATTCTAATGGAAATATTGAAAACATACCGAATATAATAGCACAGTCGTGTACTAATGCTGCTACTGCACATATAGCAAATTGCCATTCGAATCTAAGAACTATGTATATAAGCATAGCTAATAAAGCAAATCCAACTGCTTTAACAGCGTTAGCTACTAATTCATTACCTACTTTTGGACCAACTGTTTCTACTCTTTTATATACAACATCTTTACCTAAACTATCTTTTACTTTCTGAATAGCAATAGCTTGCCCTTCTCCTTCTTCTTTTGATTGTTCAAGTTTTATCAATAAATCCTTTGGCCCTCCAAATTGTTGTATTGAAGCACTTCCTAATCCTAGCTTACTCAGATTATTTCTCATTTCAGGTACATCTGGAGTATTTGGCATTGTAACTTCAAATATATATCCTCCTTTGAAATCAATACCGTAATTTAATCCTTTAAAACAAAGAAATGAGAAACACAATACAATAATCGCAATTGCAGCAGATATTGTATACTTACTATATTTTATAAAATCTATTTTTGTTCCATATGGAACTAGATGTAAACGATACATATTAACCTTCCTATACTACTATATTATCATTGTATTTATTTCCTTTTAACCACATTCCAACTAATGATTTAGTTAAAAAGAATGTAGTAAATAACGAAATAATTGTTCCAAGTGCCAAAGTAACAGCAAATCCTTTTATTGGACCAGAACCAAACTCATATAAAACTATTGATCCTATCAATGTAGTTAAGTTTGAGTCTATGATGGTTGTTATTGCCATCTTGTATCCTTGTGATACTGCTACTGCCGGTTTTATACCCATTCTCATTTCTTCTCTCATACGTTCGTATATCAAAACATTAGCATCAACTGCTGTTCCTATTGTAAGAGCTATACCAGCTATACCAGGTAATGTTAAAGTTGCACCAAGTAATGTTAAACAAGCAAATAAAAGAATTATATTAGTAAAAAGAGATATTACTGAAAAAACACCAAATTTTCCATAAGATAATATCATGAATATTGCCACTGATAAGAATGCAAATATTGTTGCTTTGGCTCCTGCTGCTATTGAGTCAGCTCCAAGACTTGGTCCTACATTTCTTTCTTCAACTACAGTTAATGGAGCAGGCAATGATCCAGCTCTAAGTAACAACGCTAATTCTTGAGCTTCCTGCATTGAAAAATGACCAGTTATTTGAGCACTACCATTATTCAATACTGCTTGGAATACTGGAGCACTGAGTACTTTACCATCTAATACCATAGCAAATTGCTTGTGTAAATACTTTTGGGATAACTCAGCTATTTTTCGTGTTCCTTCTCCGGAATCGAATTTTATTGATACACAAGGAGCACCTGATTGTGGATCAACGTTCATCTGAGCATCTACTAATGATTTACCAGTCAAAGACACTTGTTTCTTTATTGGAAGATAATTAATTACTCCATTTCCCCTTTCTTCTGGTAAATAAATAACACCTGGTTTTACTGGAAACTTTGGCTTAGAACCATCTTTTACTACAATTGGTTCCATTTCTTCATCTACTCCATGGAATGTTAGAATAGCTGTTTTTCCCAGCAATCTCTTGACTTCCTTTGGATCTTCCACTCCAGGTAATTGTACAACTATACGATTGGACCCCTGTCTTAATATTGTAGGTTCCTTAGTACCAGTTTCATCTATTCTATGTCTAATGACTTCTATTGATTCATCAACTATTCTTTTCGAATAAGAATCCATGAATTTCTTAGATATTACTGCAATTACTTCCTTTCCATTATTGGATATTTCTAATTCATCTTCGATTTTCTTTAAAATCTTTTTGACAGCCTTAAAATCTTCAGGATTAGATAATGTAATTATTATTCTTGATCCATGTTCTTGTTTTTGCACTGCCATTCTTTTATAATTTATATTTTGCTTTCTTAATTGTTTTCTAGCTTCGTCAACTACCCCTTCTTGGAATTCTTTAGCTACTTCATCTATACCAACTTCAAGTTGTATGTGAGAGCCACCCCTCAATTCCAATCCTAAACTTACTGAGTGTTGCATAAATTTTGGCAACTTATCAAATGTAGATTGGTTTACAAATGATGGTAAAGCAAATATAAATCCAATCAAACAAACAATAAAGGTTGACCAAATTCTTGTTTTTGATATTATCAACATATTCTATTAACCTTTTTTATTTTCCAAACTTTGTGGTGTAGTATTGCTTGTAGTTTGATTTGTTGTATTATTATTTATAATGTTCATTATAGTGCCTTTTACAAATCTGCACTTAACTCCATTAGCAATTTCTAATATTACTTCTTGTTCATTCTCAACACTATCAACTGTAGCAATAAGACCACTATTCGTCATTACTTTATCACCTTTTTTTATAGAAGCTATTAAAGCCTGGTGTTGTTTTTGTTTTTTTTGTTGTGGACGTATTAATAAGAAATACATAAGAATTATAAATCCTACCATTGGTAAAAATGATAATAGACTTGATTGTTGCGTATTTGTATTACCGTCCGCAAATACTTGACCTATAAAAAATAACATTAAAGAGGTACCTAAATATATTACTTTATTTATATATAGTTTAACAGTATCAGCCACATTATGAAAGTAATGATGTGAATTAGATGTTAACTGTATAACCAATAGTTAGTAAAAAAAATAATAAATAATTATTTGACATTTATTACTAAATATATTAATATATCTATAAGTTGAGTTAATTATTGGTTAATAAATATGAAATTTTTGCACGTTCTAGCTATCGGATTATTAATTTTTAATAATATATCATACTCTATTCAACATGATAATGTTAATCATGTAAATAACAATATCAATCACATTAGTATTACTAATAATGAAGTAAAAAAATGTTTAAATCATATAAAATTATCTGGAAATGCTAAGAAAAATCTACAAATGCAATTATATTCTCTTATTGGAAGTGAAGATAATATGCCTGTGCAAACAGAACAAAATCCAGAATTAATTCAGGTAATAATTGATGCCATAACCGATACTGCCAATAATAACAATAATACATATAATAAACAGAATTTATTATATAACATGATTAGGTTTTACTTAATGAATGTTGAATTATACCAAACAGATTATAATAAATTTATTAATCGACGTGCTGGGTATTTATGTGGTATATTGAAAAACAATTACAATGCTAATGCTTTATATATTGCAGAAACAATATGGCAACAGAATAATTTACAAAATGTAATTAATAAATTAGTGTTTGGTATAAATCTGTTAGAAGATTTGAAAAAAGCTAACAACAACAATGAATTATATAATAATAACCATGATGTTTCTCAGATACAATTCAGTAATGGATATAGCAAATGTTTTTTAGTTTCTGCAGTACAACTATTCATTACTGCATTAAATGCATCCAATAATAATGATCTAATAAGAAATACAACATTTGCTAAATTTGTGAAATATCTTGAACAACAATCTAAATCAAATACCAATCAACAGCCAGTTGTTAATAACATTAATGTAAACAATAATAGTAATAAGCAAAGTACTAGCAATAAAAAATTAAATACAAAGAAAACTAATAATAAAACGTCAAGTACTAGCAAAAACAAAAATAATAAAAAAGTTACTAATAAGAAAAAGATTACTAAAAAAGTTAATACAAAAAATATTAAAAAAAGTGCATCTAAAACTACCAAAAAACCAAGTAATAATAAGGTAAAAACACCAATAAAAACTCAAAATAAGAAGATAATAAAACAAGTAAATAATGTAAAAGTAAATAATAATAAAACCAACATTCAACCAACACAAAAACTAGATTTTATTAAAACATTAGAAAAATTTGTTCAAGAGAATAGAGCACTGTTTAATACTGACAAACAACAAACAGCACTTAATTGTTTATTTGCTCAAGAAAAGAAAAGTGCAGGTGGTGCAGAAGGACTATTGGGAGATATTTTTATGCTCCGAATATTTCCAGAATTACAACAGATATTTAGTGGTAATAATTTCCAATATGCAGATCTGTTACTAAACACAACAAATAGTTTTAAATTTAATAATAACCAAGACTTAAGTGATCAATTTAATAATAATAATGGTTGTAATTTACGTGTTGGTCATGAATATGAAAAATGTCGTATACCATTTAATAGTACTAATTATATTATGAGAGCTATGCATATGACTACTAAACAATTAATAAATAATTTTATACATAATGAGAAATACATTTCATATTACAATGAAAATGGAAAATTAGAAGTATATGAGCTAATAGGAATGCAAATAAGAAGTGGTGGTGCTTTGGGACACTATATCAGTTATGTAAAACAAAATAATAACTGTAATAGTTGGAGTTTAATAGATAGTATAAAAACTGCTCCAAATAGTAATAATACACTAAACAATTTGTGGAATATAATACAACATAACACAAATCCAATGATACATCAAGCAATGTACAAGAAAATAGCATAAATTATTTTTAAACCTATTTGTTTGAAAAATTAAATATTTATTTACTATTTATTAGTAGACTTATTATAATAATCAAATATAATAGGTTTATATGAAAAAAAATTCTTTTTTAATATTTACAACTATTATTAGTTTTTCTAATATTAGTAATACACAAGCTACTGATTGGAATAATTTCATTAATCGTTTTGATACAAATAATTGTAATAATAATTATAGTACTGGTCAATACAATGTGAAGCAAAGTGATTTAGATGAGGTGGATAAATTTATAATAAACGATTATATGATAAACAATCCACCAGAAATTAAAGTACAGTACAATCCAAGTAATAATTTCATAAATAACATTATAAGTAAAAATAATGCTGATAGAAAATTCTCATATGATGTTTCAAATAATAGATATAATACATTACAAAATTATCAAATGAATGCACGTAATGTAAAATCACGTAATAGACCCTCAACTGCAGAGCATTATTACGATGCAAATACTACTTATCAAGTATTACCTAATATCTATTTACCACCAGAGAATATCACTAATAATAGACCACTTAGTAGAAATAAAAACAGAAATGAAGTAAATGATATTTTCAATAAAACTAATCCAAAAATAGCAATAAAAAAGGAAAATCAACCAATTAACTTGAAATGTATTCCATTTAGTAAAGTAACTCCATTGCAACAAGATAATAAAATAATTAATGTAAACTATAATGTAATAAATGAAAATCCTTATGTAGTAAATCCAGTGCCACAAGTTAACAATAATAATCAGAATAAAGAATCAGAAAAAAAATTGACAAATGAGCAATTGGTGCAATTATTATCAAATGGAAGTCCGAATCTGGATGACATTCCAACTGTTAAGGATACTATATACTTAAATAAAAATTTGCAGTCTAATAATAATAATTTAAATAACCTTGAAAACATAAAAGTAAAGAAAGTAATAAAAGTTCCTAATAATACTAGGAGTAGAAACAGAGTACATAGTGATGTGAGTCAATACTTAACTGAAGTAAATAATAAACAAAAAAATGTAATTCCCAATGTGCAACCAGTGATTAAACAAAATATTAGTCCTGGTGCAAAAAAACACAAAAGATTAACTACTATGGACATGCCACGCATACCAATCGATACAGATTACAAAACAATAGATGCTAATCGAGGAATCACAGAAAGACATATTGTAAAACCAATTATACAAAAAATAAAACGAATTAATACTGAACGCAGTAAATCACCAATTACTGTAAGAATACCTACTAAAGAGATAATACAGAATAATATTATTACTCATTGGGAAAATGGTATTAATCAGGATGAGATTAATTCATTTCTCAATAATATAAAAGATTTAAATGCATTTACAAATACTAAAATGCAGATTTATTCATTACTCGGAGAAATTGCACCATCACTTGGTGATCCTGATAAGATTAGATTACTTTTTGATGTATTAAAATACAATAGTAGTAATAAGGATGAAAAACATATTTATAATTACGAAAAACCACTAGCATTAAATGGTATATTTATTGAGTATTACTTGCATAATGTAGATTTATACAATAGTAACCTAGAAAAATTTAATTTAAATATTATTGAGACAGCAAAGTATAATTTAAAATATGATGAGCAAGATTATTTGGAAGCTACTCAAATATTGAACAAAAATCAATACTATACTATTGTAAATAAAATAGTAAAAGGAGTAAATTTAATTGAAGCATTCAAAAAAGATAATAATGAAAACAAAAAAGCATTAAAACAATTACATTTATCAAATGGTATCGATTGGTTTATTTCTACATTCCAATTATTTGATTATGCATTACAGTGTTCATCAAATAGTAATGATAAAATTAATAAAACCACATTTGCTGAATTTGATAAATACTTGCAAAATAACTCACAACATCTTGATATTAATGAACGAATACAATTTATACCAACATTGAAAGATTTTGTAAATCAAAATGAAAAAAAATTTAGTAATAATAAGGTAAATTCTGCACTTGAAGTATTGTATAAAGAAGAAGACAGTAATATATCGTGTCCTGGAGTAATGGGATCAATAATAATGTTTAGAATATTTCCAGAATTAAAAACGATATTCAGTAGTAATCAATTTGGTAAACATGATAGTATTATTGATCTTGCTAATAAATTTTCTTTCTCCAATAATCAACCATTGGCACAACAATTTAATGAACAGGCACAAGACGTATTGAAGATAGCTTCCCATGATAATGGAAGAAGATTATTTAATAATACTGATTATTTAATTATGGTCACTACTGGATTAACTAGGGATCAAGTAATAAATGATAGAAAATATATTTCTGGATATCATGAGAAAACTAATAATAATCAGATAGAAAAACTTGAATTATATAAACTTGTTGGAGTACAATTATGTAATAAAAAAGATAATGATTACGTTACTATTAGTGGTGAAAAATTAAAAGAAGCTGTATCAACTAAAGATTTTGGAAAAATATGCATTACAAAAAACCTGCAACCAATGCAAGCATTATATAAATTAGTTTCACAAGATGATTATAATAAACATATAGTAAAATAATAATAATTATATTTAAGGATTCTAAAAATAAAGAATCCTTAATATTTTTCTGTAATATTATTACAATAAATTTTATGGGCTTTTTTATCAAAATATTATTGCTTTTGTATAATGTTAATATAGGTATGTATATAACTTATGTGGATGTAGATTTAGTATTGTTATGAACAATATAATTTAATAAATCTTCTAATTAATATAAGAAACTAATCAGTAAATTGTGCAATTTAATAAACAAGTAATAAATAATACAAGGAAGTAATAATTTGACATATCACAATAAAATAAATTAGTATGTAGTAAATGGTGGTAAAAAATAATAATAAAAATGAAATTAAAAGTCAATAAAATATTAACAA
>JAFVEL010000029.1 GCA_017475965.1 Alphaproteobacteria bacterium
TCAGATAAAACAAAAACTAGATGTATTATTACAGAGAGAAAACAGAATGGATATCGCCAAATCATGTTTTGATTATTTACCAACTAGAGTATTGTTTGACTTAATGATTAGTAATGATTATGACATATTTGCACATCATTAGTTATATATAAAAAAATAATGTAATATATTATAGTTTTGTTATGTAAAGAAATAAAATACTTATATCGTTGAATATAATTTGCTTTTATATATAAAGCATTAATAATTAATATTGATATTTTTCTAAATTTCTGGTATTTATATTAATGTAAAATTATTTTTTAGGAGGTCTTTATACACAATAAACTTTCAAGTTTATTTTCCAGTACGGTGAATAATAAATTTTTAAATACTGAGATATTTGTAACAATATTACTTAGTGCAGTAAATAATGTATCTTATACTATGGCAAATGAAAATTTTAATATTATAAATCTTAATAATGAAAACAATAATAAAATTTTACAGATAAGAGTAATATATAAAAACAGTCAAGAAGAAATAGATTTTTTAGTAATTAAATATAATGATCTTTATGATAGTTTTTTGAAAACCTATAAAATTGGTTATGACATAAAATATGAATTGTGTTAATGTACTTGAATTTATAGATGATATTTTGTCAGATTATGTAGTGAACATTAACCACTTTTAAAAGGAAGAATATTCCAGATCAACATTTATTAGTTCGTTGCAATAAAAATATTAACTATATGTCTAAAATACTTAGGAACTTTCGTCACATTGCATCTATCATTAATGTTAATTTCAATTTTCGCTCTGATGTAAGAAATTACAGATGAGTTAGAAAAAGAAATCAATGAGAAAAAGGGCTCATTATATTATGCAGATATGAAGACAATGTGTGATGATATGCATACACTATATTATGATTATATTATAATACAAACAAAAGGTATTAATAATTATTTAAAGTTAACGGAACCAAATAAAGAAGTAACAAATAATGAAAAACTAACATTGCAGATTAATGATTATACTGAATCATATAAAATAAAAGAATATAACATGAAGTATATTGAACAAAAAGCATTATGTGAAATAAAACCTAAGTTGTACAAAGTGGTACACGAAATAAATGAATTAGAAAGGAAATTGTATGCATTAGAAAAAAACATGGGCAGAAAAATAATATAGTAAAAAAATATAAAAACTTTCAGTATCAGGAATATTATGATTTGATACAATTATATAATAACCGAGCACAAAAATTAGAGAAAATAATAAATAAATTTAAATATGCCAACCTGTAAATTACATAAAAATATGATAACATTATTTGATAATAATAAGTAATAGAGTACATTAAAGATACTCTATTTATAAGCAAGTATATTATGCATTACTACTTATAATACTTTCTTTATTGGTATTACTAAATGTATTCATGAACTCTTCTTTACTTAATCCCGGTTCTATTGGTTTATTAAATTTTAATGTTATAGTACCAGGATTTTTCAAAAATGATTTTCTTGCCCAACACTTACCAGAATCTACATGAGCAGGTATCACAGGGACGTTTAGATGACTATATATTGCATATATACCTACCTTATATTCAGTATGTTCATCATCTACACTTCTAGTTCCATTTGGAAATATTAATATGTTTTGATTTTTTATTTTAGCTATATTACTTGATTTTACTAATGTTTTTATTGCTACTATTGGACTAGTTCTATCAATTGGTATGCATCCAAGTCTCCTAAAATATAATCCTGCTATTGGCAAATCTAATAATTCTTTCTTAATTACTATTGACAATTCATCGAAAAATAATGAAAAAATAAATGTTTCCCATGCAGATTGATGATTACATCCTATTATTACAAGTGTATCTCTTTTCAAATATTCTTTATTTTCTATTTTGTATTCTATATTGCATATATATTTTAAACAAATTAATAAATATTGAGTACATATTCGGTATATATATACATGCACAAACTTCTGAGAAGCAAAATAAGTAATGGGTAACATTAATGTGATGTACAGTATAAATACTGGCCAAAATACTATACTAAATAATATTGACCTAATTAATATGATTGCATTAGCCATAATGTAAATTTTTTTAAAATTATAGACTACCTTATCATTTATTTTAATTTATTTTACACTACATTGCTAATAAGTAAAACACCATGTTACTATTGCGCATGTGTTTTATTATTTAAGTTTTTTGTAAAGTTGTAAACTGTATTTTTATTTATTTTCGTATATTTTGATATTATAATACTAATATCTTTTAATGAAATTTTATCAATAAGTAAATTAATTAAATCTAAATAATTACTTAATATAGTTTCGTTATTGTTCAGAAGATTTTCTTTAGGAGCAAGTAATATAACGAATTCTCCTCTTGGTCTATTGGCATTAAAATGCTCAATTAAATAATCTACATCTCCACGTATTACTTCTTCAAATATCTTTGTCATTTCTCTTATTACTACTATCGTGCTATCTGTGAATTTATCATTACTCTTTATATATTCTAAAGTACTTATTATTCTATTTGGAGATTCATACATTATAATAGTACTATTTAAATCACTTATACTATCTAACTTTTTATTATCAAAAAAACCAATAAATAAAAATCTATCACTTGGTAATCCTGACAATACTAATGCATTAATAGCGGCACATGCGCCAGGTACTGATGTGTATTTTATATCATTCTGAATACAAGCATTAATAAGTTTATATCCTGGATCAGAAATTAATGGAGTGCCAGCATCTGATACTAATGCATATACTGTATTATGATTTAATATGTTATTTATTACTTTTGGAATAATAGTCTCAACATTGTGATCATTATATACTACAAGAGATTTGTTGATACTGTACTTCATTAATAATTTACTAGTAATTCTAGTATCTTCACAAAGTATTACATCAACTGTACGAAGTATATCTATACCTCTAATAGTAAAATCATTAATATTACCTATTGGTGTTGATACTATATATAATGAAGCATTTGTTGTGCTTTGCATCATTGTATTATATATGTGATATATGTATATTAGTAATTATATAACAATTAGCATATAGTTATTTTGTTAATAATGAGGTCTATATCAAACTAAATAAATATTATAATGAGATTGGTAGATAATTGAATGATATAGTTTCATACTGAGGAAAAAAGAATTAAGCAAAAATACAAAAAAATACCGATACAAATGTACTTAATTTTTAACTAATAATTATATGTTGTCATATTATTACGTAATATTATTATGAATATTAAATTAAAATTATGAATAAAATTTTTAAATATATCACATTAACTATTAGTATTGTTTTGTATCAATATTGTAATGTAGTTGAAAATAAATATTAAAATAATGTTTTTATAACAATCAATATAAAGAGTATTTAAAATATTCTATGTTATGGAATAACTTCAAGAATATAATTTTATTATTTCAAAATGATACAACATTAAATAATAATCGAATATGTATATTTATTTGTTCTCTCAATTAAATTAAACAACAATATGAATTTAGCAAAAAAACATTAACTTACAAATTAATCCAGTTTTAAAACAAATTATTATCGAATTAAATTATATGTAATATATTAAAATAAAACATAAAAACCATTCATATCTTCATAATGTAACTATATTGTTCCTTTACAATATTTGTTTCATCCAAAAATATGCAATTGTATCACACAAACAAGATACTACCTTACACAGTGTCCTGTTTTTCTCGACGTATCATTACAATTATTTTATATATTACTATTTTTTATATCCTCTACTATTTTGGTAATACTATCTGGATTGTCCATAGTAGTTAAATCTTCTATATCTTCTATTTGACATGAAGCTATCTTACTTAAAACTCTCTTAAGTATTTTTCCAGACCTCGTCTTAGGCAATTCTCGTACTATGGACACCACATCTGGTTTTGATATTGGACTAATAGTTTTTCTTACATGCGTATCTATTATCTTCTTGGCATTTGTTCTATTATTTTCTGATATATTATCTTTTAATACTATGAACGCGTATATTCCTTCTCCTTTTATTGCGTGTGGATATCCTACTATCGCTACTTCAGCTATTATATCTAATTTAGCAATTGTTTCTTCTATTTCAATTGGACTAATTCTATGTCCTGAGACATTTAATACATCATCATTTCTTCCAGTAATCCAAAAATTACCATTAGTGTCATAGTATGCTTCATCTCCAGCATAATATAATTTCTCCTTAGATTTGGAATAATATGTTTCATTAATAGATTGAGTATTCCCAATTATATCGATTAACATCCCAGGTAATGAATAATAAAGAAATAATGATCCTTTAGTATATGGAGTGGTTATTGTGTTATCATTTTGGTCTTTTAATAATAATTTGCAGCCGAAAAATTGTTTACCTATGTGGCCTTCTCCATTCATGTACTTCACATTGCTTAATGGTGCAGTACAAACTCCTCCTAGCTCAGTTTGCCCCCACATATTAACTATTGGACATCTGCCATTTCCAACATAATTAAAATACCAGTCCCAATCTGATTTCTTTAATACTTCTCCAAATACTCCCAAGTATTTCAATGAGTTTCTAGAAGTTTCTAAATAGTCCTCACTTGACGGTTGTAATATTGCCCTCAATGCTGTTGGAGCAGTATTAAACGAAGTAACTTTATGTTTATCTATTATTTCCCAAAATATAGATCTACGTGGGTATGTAGGAATTCCTTCATAAAATAATGATGTTATTCCATTACACAATGCTGAATATAAAGCATATGAGTGACCTCCCATCCATCCTATATCTCCAGTACACCAGAATATTTCGGTTTCAAACATATTGAAGAAATATCTACCAGTAATCATTGAAAATAACAAGAAACCTCCAGTACTCATTGTTATTCCTTTTGGTTTTCCAGCTGAACCTGATGTATGTAATATAAATAATGGAGTATTTGAATTATTAGTTGTAATAGGACACTCATTACTAACATTTTTACTTTCGTTATAGTAATCGAAATCTATTGCATCATTCCATTGATTTAATTCAATACCTTTACGTTTCACGATTAGTGCTTTTACTTCATAATTCATTATTTTTCTTACTTCATCTATATTTGATTTCATTGGAAATATTTTATTTCCTCTAGTATTATAATCAGAAGTAATAACAAAACTAGAATGGCAGTCTTGCATGCGAGTAGCAACTGCATTTGGTGAGAATCCAGCAAATATAGCAGTATACTTTATGCCTAATCTAGTACAAGCAAGACAAGCATATATTGCTTCTGGTATCATAGGCATGTATATTGTAATACAATTTTTTTGTGTTACTCCTAATTTCAATAATGTATTAGCAAATACACATACATTGTCCTTCAATTGTTTATAAGAAATATTTTCACTTTTATCAAAATCATTAGATTGCCATATTATAGCTGTTTTATTAGGGTATTTTATTGCATGTCTATCTACACAATTATAGCAAGCATTAATTTGTCCATCACAGAACCATTCTGTTACTCCGTTATCTAATTTTTTATTAATTATTGTCGGTTCAGTAATCCAATCCAATCTATCTAATTGTGCTTTCCAATACTCGTTTGGATTTTCAATTGAATAATTATATATTTCATTATATATAGTTTCATCTTGCCATGCACTATCACTTTGTAATAAATTTTTGTCCATAAGTCTTATCCTTTGTATGAGTAATGTACTAATACTTTTTTTAATATTTTAACAATAAATTGGATCAAATACCAAATATTTATTACCTCATACCAATTTGGTAATACTATGATGCTATGTGATGCAAATGTAAAATTATTATTTGGAAGAGTTTATTGTAATAACTAATTTTTTATATAATTATGTTATACAATTAAATGGTAATACGAAAATTATAGCGAATACAATGTCAATTAAAAGCATAGTAATATTAGTGTTATCTATTATGAATATTACATTAATAATAGTAAGTATATCACTGTTTAATAAAAATAAAACAGTATTATTTATACCAGAAGATTCAGATTACAAAAAAGCAGTACAATATTATGACAAAATCTGTAAATCATTGCAAAAAATAAATAATTACGATTTTATTACTCCAATGCACGAAAATAGTACAGTAACAAAAGAATTTTTAAATAAAATAAAAAGTGCTATTACTACAATTAATACCAATTTTTCACAAGAGTTACTATTAAAAGTATTATCAATTGAAACAGCAGTACAGACATTGGGTAAATTGCAAGATAATCTTCCACGTAGAGATATAGGAATAGATATATTAGATGATTTCTTGTGTGATTTTAATAAAATAAAACAATTGTTAGATGAACAAAACTATAGAGCCTAATATTTTGAATATTTATTTACGAAATATTAATACTATTACGTTAGTATAATAGTGCGAAGTATTAATTCAAAGGATTAATTATGAAAACAATTAATTACATTAAAGTGTTATCCGCTGTATTGTTGATGTTTGGGTACACTGATAATAATTATAGTACTGCGGCACAACAAAAACAAGTAGTAACATCAAATCAAAACAAAACTAAAAAAGTTGTAAAGTCGAATGCAAATACAGTAAACAAAACATCAGTAGTAAAAAATAATGCCAATAAAACTGGTACAAACACTTCAACAACAAAATCACCAGTTGCAACACAAACTACATCTACTGCTGCAGTTAATCAATTAAATACACAACAAGCAGTAACACAAGCTGTAACTAACACAACAAACAACGCTGTGCAGAATACAGTCACTCAAGCACAACCTAATACTAATGCACAAACGCAATTAACATCACAAAGTAATGTCCCTAACTTATTATTAAATGAAATAGTACAAGGACAAGGTACTACAGTACAACAAAATATTGTACAACAGAATAAAATTAAAAATGTTTTTGAACTAAAACAAGATAGCATACATCTTGAATTAAAATACATATTTGATAGAATTGTATCTTTAATGAATAGCGCATTTCATATGAATAAACATGATACGCAAAATACTGTATTAAAAAATGCTATATCAACATTTTTAGGTAGTGACTTGCAATATAATGAGTGCAATGATACTAATGCACAGAACTATGGTAATGCAGTAAAAGTTCTCAAAGCACAATTGAAACAATATGTTGATGGGTGTGACAAGTTATTACAGCAAGATAGTAAAAGTACAATGAGTAAAATAGCAAATTATTCTAGGTATAATTCTCAAATCTTAAACAGTTTGATGGCAAAAATTAATGAATTTGAACAAAAGTTAGATTCGTCAATTACAACGCTTTATCCAGATTTTGTAGATAAAATTAATACAATAATAAACCAAGTACCACAACAACCAGTTGTACAGGAAACTAAAACAATTGTAAATACCTTAGATAGTGACATTGCCAATACAATAAATTCTAAAATAAAGTCCATTGAAACATATATGAGTAAGTCATTTCATGGTACTACATCAAAGGAAAACAATAAAGAAGTCATGCGGGTACTAAACGAGTTTAAAGAAGGTATCTCTGGATGGAATGAGGAGCAGTTTAATAATAATAAGAAACCCTTAATAGAAGAGTGTGACTCATTCATTAAATACTATAACGATCATTATGTAAATGTTGTGACTCCATCAAAGCTCAGTCCTAAGTATTATAGTTACAATAAGCAGTCAGTAACACAGTTAGTTACTGCTATTACAGATTTCAAAAACTATCTTGCAACGTTAGATTATAATGCTCTAGTAAAAGCACAAGCAGTTCAGAATAAATAGTCGTCTATTTGATAAAACAATATATTTATATAAATAATGGGCTACAGTTTTAATACTGTAGTCATTTTTTTATCCCACTATAATATGTTAATTTAATATATCTAGTATTAATAAAATATTAACAAATATTTGTTAATATAATAATACGAGGTATTAATTTAAAGGAGTAATTATGCAAGTAAACAATTACATTAAAGTTTTAACATCTGTATTATTAATGGTTGGATACAATAGTGATAGTTATAGTTCTTCCAATATGGACATGAAACATGATTACAAATTTCATAATACTACAATTAAACAATTAAAAAATTTTACAAAAGAACTAGATACAATTTTACAAAGTATTACTAGCTTATCAAATACGCAAAATATTGAATATAAGGAAAAGTATTTAAATGACTTGGATATAGATAAAGCTAAACTACAAATTCTATGTACAACATCATCAATATGCAACAGAAATGTTAACTATTCTACTAACGATATGATAACAAAAATCGGTGACATAACCAAACAATATAAAGATAATGTAAAACAGATTTTTGATACTATACAACAATGGGAAAGTAGATTACAAAACACTGGTAAATATACTGCAGATATTGAAGCAATATTTGAGAATTGGAAAGCATTAATACAAGATTTTATGGATAAAATTGAGAACGAGTTGAATGATTTCTAATCCATTAACTACAGTTATGTTTTATAATTTATAACTGTAGTTTATTTACTCAAAATTGCATTATGTATTTATAATAGTTTACTTGTGCTCGTTAATTGTTATTTTACTATTATTTAATACTTGTGTAGTATAATTATTTTCTTATTTTGGACAACATTGATGCTACCGTAATATCTTTTTCTTTACTTCCTCTAGAAGAACCAAATTCGAAACTATAAGCATCTTTTAAACATGAGCCAAAGATACCTGCCATAGTTGATATTATTCCTAATACTTCTCCTGGCATGTTTTTACAGTATACTATTATTAACAAACAAAATATCATACACAAAGCAGCTGATAATACCATTACGTCAGCTCTTACATTACGTCTATTATTTTTTACATATTCCATATCTCTAAGTCTTGCATTTTGTTTATCATTTATTATTGATAATTCTATTTCAGATTCATTTTTAAGTATTAATTCCTGCAGTTTTATTTGTAATTCCGTATTATTACTTAATTTATTGAAACTTCCATTGGCAGTACTCGCTCCAGTGATTGACTTAGCTAGTGATACTATTGCTTTAGATACTGATTCTATTGAATATGACTTAGTCCATTTATCAAATATATTAGATATACCTGGTATTATTGAAACTATTGATAAAGCAGTCTTGATAACATCTACTATCATGATTGATCTCCTTCATTAAAAATAAAACTATACAATGCTACAAATTTTATATTTGTGTATTACATCTTACTAAGAGGTATTATACATTATAATATTTAATCTCATGATTTTATTTTTCATCATAATTAATAATAAAACTACTGTAATACTAGTGCCTTTATTGCATTAAAATCTATTACATCTCCTCCAACTCGTTTTGTAGCATAGAATTCCACAAATGGTTTAGCATTGTATGGATCTTTTAATATTTTTATTTCAGGTTTTTCTGCTATCTGATATCCATCATAGAAATTTCCAAACAATATAGGACAATACTTCTTAGAATTATCATTTAAACTAGGCATATCTTCACATATTACAACTGGATATCCTAATAATGTGTCTGGCACATTTTGTAACATTGCATTTTGCCAAATAAATTTACCACTAGATTGGTCTTTTATTGTTTTTAATTGAGAAGCTACATTTCTAGACATTAACCAATAAGCACAATACAAATACTTAGTTGGCAACTTATTCATTAATTCTATTAATTTCAGATAATCTATACTACCATTATTACCACCTACAACTCCCTCTATTGTGTTGGAATCCATTTTGTAATCTTTTGTGGTTATATTGTATTTTAATATACCTTTAGGCTGATTAATTCCATCTCCGTACAGAAATGCTTTATTTTCTGCAGCTGCCATCTGTAATGTTATTTTATCTTGTATTATTTCTTCAACTTTAGAGTATTCATCTTCTAATATTGAAGAAACTACTCTTGGCTTGGAATACAACTGATGTAAATTTATTGATACTTTTGATAAACATGAAGTATCTTGAGTATTTATTAGAGAGTTAGTTACCCAACCTGACGATTCATTACTATTATCATCAATTACTACATCTAATTTATCATGTGAAGTTTGTGTTACTTTAGCCAGTGCTCTGATTGGACTAAGTAATTGTAGTTTTTTCTCAATATTACTTATCAAAATATTAGGTATAGTAACTGAATTACTTATATTTTCTTCTCCTCTTAGATATCTAATGAATCTTTGTACATCTTCATTTATAGATTCATGTGATAATACCGGACGTTCTATTGTCATAATATTTTCTCCTTTCATAAAAATAATATAGTTTAGAATTAATTTACTGTTTTTATTATTAAGTTATATAACACTTGCATTTTATATTTTCTTGATTTTTTAATTTATTTAATAATATTTAACTTGTTATAATCATATTTTTTCCGTTTTTTGGAATATTATATAATCAAGAGTACATAATGCATTACCACTATTACGTTTTATATTATCAATTTTATTTGATAATACTTATTCGTATATCGACTACGTTTGATATTGTCTACTGCGTTTGATAAATATCTACTATGTTTGATATCATTTAATATGTTTGATAATATCGCCCACGTTTGGATATTATCTACTGCGTTTTGTATTATCTACTACGTTTGATAATATCTACTGCATTTGATAAATATCTACTATGTTTGATATTATTTACTTAGTTTGATAACATCCAATGCTTTGTGGTATAATATATCATGTAAGATATATGGTCGAGTAGCTCAGTTGGTAGAGCACTACGTTCACATCGTATAGGTCGTTGGTTCGAGTCCAATCTCGACCACCATATTTCTTCATTTCAATGAAATTATTACCCCTGATCAATTACAGTTTACTAAGTTTGTAATGATTAACAAAGATTAAAAAAAGCCCATAAAATTTTAATTATATTATTTAATATTTTATCATAGCGTAGCAAACAATACACATTATATTATGTTAAAGTAAAAACATATTACCTATCAAATAAATTTCGTAATTTCGAA
Source organism: Alphaproteobacteria bacterium (assembly GCA_017475965.1). Taxonomy (GTDB): domain Bacteria; phylum Pseudomonadota; class Alphaproteobacteria; order RUG11792; family RUG11792; genus RUG11792. Next base: position 11,035 of record JAFVEL010000029.1, read on the forward strand.
ATAATTGAATATTGTAATTCATCAACCTATTATAATGCACAATAGTACTGTATTAATAATGTACCACTCATTATGTTGTTTATTATTTCAATTCAATTAACTTTTCAAAGTTATTAACATAATATAATGCGCTTTTAATTAAGTATATAGCGCATTCAACTCTTCAATACTTATATTTAGACACTTAGCAATAGTTTCAGTATCAAATCCTTTACTCTATATTTGTGTTATTTTCACCTTTAATTAATCCTTTTTTAATGCCTTTTTCTCTCCTTCATTTCTAATTATTGCTATTTTAATTAATAATCTGCTACTCCGCTTTGCTACGTAGTACACTCTCTTTATCTGTTTCATTACTTCTGATGAAGCAATAGTTTATCTCGCTTTGCTTGATACTGCATCTTTCTATCTTGCTCTTGTATCGATCTTATTTCATCATTACTTGATAATTTTATCCACAAATATTGGACTCCATTTATTCATTTTGTGAATATTAACTTCCAATCTAAATTTCCTGTATCTATATTTACATTTACAATAGTACCAGTATCAGTAACAGCTTCTATGTCTAATCTACTTGCTTTACGATAACGCAATAATAATTTTTGCTATAGATTTCTCATATTAATCATTACATGCATTACACATTAATAATTATTTTTCATATATAAAATATTATAACTTTATTAATAAAATTTTATATATCAATTGCATATTATATCTTTATTAATCTATTAATCGTTGTAATAATAAATGTATAATTAAACTGAGGTTGTGTATAATTTAAGATTATGAACAGAAATAGTAGACTAAAATTTTCATATTTTATTTTAGTATTCGGATACACATTTTTATTTACTCCAATTGTAATTTTAATTATTAATGCTTTTGGTGATACTGATGTTCCTGGCATTTGGCAAAATTTGACATTCAAATGGTTTTATGAAGCAATACAAGATCATGAATTATTACAATCGGCAATTACCAGCTTGAAAATAGCTACAATATCAGCTACTTGTTCTATAATACTAGGATTATTAGCTACTATAGCAACTACTAAGAGAAATGATAAATTCCCAGGAAAGAAATTCTTAAGCAATGCTATAATGATTCCCATAGTAATGCCTGAAATTATAGTTGGTTTTTCATTATTAATGTTATTTTTATTTTTTGAAAAAACTTTAGGATTTTCTGCTACTAGAGGAGTAACAACTGTTTGTATTGGACATGTAATGGGAACTATGGCATATGCGCATATGAATATTAGAGCTAAATTACTCATGATTGATAATTCAATTGAAGAGTCTGCATTAAATTTAGGAGCTAATCCATTTGTAGTATTTTGGCAAATAAAATTACCAATGTTAAGTAAAGCAATATTATCTAGTTGGATATTGGCTTTCATAATGTCATTGGATGACTTAGTTATTGCTAGCTTTCTAACTGGTCCAGGAGCTACTACATTGCCAATACTGATATTTTCAAATATAAGAGTTGGAATTACTCCAGTTATAAATGCATTTGCAACGTTGTTTATATTAGTAATAGTTATCTGTATAATAATAACTCATATGTTATCGTTTAGTAATAATAAGAAATAGTATTTTTTTTGTAATACAATATTAGAATGCAGCTATACTTGTACACAATAATTATGTAATATTGTTTTTGATAGTATTATTATAGAAATATAATAATAAATTCCTTATTGCCAAATAATATTAGTATTATAAGTAATTTTTCGATACATTATGTATTAAAAATAATAATATAAAATGCATTCTAAATATGCAGATACAGAATATGCATTAAATCATATGTTAGATTTTACAGGATTCAATTATCAAAATATTATACTAAAATACAATATATAAAAGATATTTAATAATTCAAACATCCAAAAAAATACAATTAATAGATTACAAATAAGCGATATATATAAGACAAATGTTATTTTTGTTTAATAAAAATAAACAAATTATTGAAATAAAAGCAAGAGATCGCACTTGATTATATGAATATAGAACAACAGTATTTAGAATACAGTAAGACATTGTATTGGCAATAATGATTATATCCCTCTTTATATGAACAGGATTTAATAAATAGCTAATTTTATATTAAAATATAAGTAATAACAATAAAGTTGATTTTTGAGCATATACACAAAAAAATAATAATCACCTTACAAGTAATATCTAGAACAGTTGAAAAGAATAATTATGATATATTAGTTAAATTACTATGGAGCGGGTGATGGGAATCGAACCCACACTTCCAGCTTGGGAAGCTGACATTCTACCACTGAATTACACCCGCACACCACAGTAACATTGTATCATAATTCCTATTTTTATACAAACACATGAACATATGGCATAAAACATGACAGGTTATTATTATACCTGTCAATAATTGTTAAATATTAGAATTAGAATGATACTGTCATTCCAGCAGAGAACAGTGTTGATTTAGTTTTTATAATAGCGTCTTTTTCTTTTCTATTTAAGTTATACATTGAGCAAGAATAAGGTAACGATTGACTATTCAGTATATCTATTTCTCCAAATATTTTAAAATATTTATTTATATTATAATCTGCACCAATTGTAAACACTTGAGCATTTGCTGTTTTGCCTTTGGTAATATTACGCGATGCATTATGATATACTCCAACCATTGAAAACTTGTCTGTAAATTCGTATTTAATTCCTACGTTCCAAGCGTGGCCAGCATCACCATCTTTATCTATCATAAAGGCAGGGAATATTCTTGATTTTCCATCTTTTGTAGTATATTCATCAGTCATAGGTAATCTGGACTTACCAGAATTGTAATAACCTCCAGCTATTGATAGTTTATTAAACGTTAAACACAAACTTGCCATCCATGACTTGGCATTATTTAGTTTTATTGTCTCTTGTGTTGATTTTGATTCTGAAGTTATATCACCAGTATAACAAGTAGTAGTAATATCACGAGTGTTTTCAGTTATAAATACAACACCAGTTTTTAATTTAAATCCATTACCAAAATCATTGTCGTATTTTATACCAACTGCAACATTATTAATACCACATGGTTTTTCTTTATCATCATCTCCTTTTTGGAATATAGTATTATTACCAGTACTCTTAGTTCCTATTGTTCTATCCCTTTTATCATGTCCAAAATGCTTTGTATCTGGAGTATATGATACTCCTAATTGTAGACCACCAAAACTTGGAGTATAATAAGCTATTTTAGTTGATTTATTTGAAAATGCTATTGGGCCACGAGGATTTATACATCCAGTAGCATAATTCAATTGTGATGTAATAATACCATCTATTCCGAAATTAGCTTCTAATAGTTGTTGTCCACTGAAGAAATAATCATTATCAACTCCTTTAAAATTTCCTCCTTTTAATGTACCAAATTTCTCCTGATTAAGAGTTAGGAATGCTTTGTCAATATCTATATCACCCTTTTCTGCTTGGATTTCTATTAAAGCACCATAATCAAATCCATTATCTAATTTTCCATCTGCTTTGAATTTTACTGCTGCTTCTCCATTTACTAAATCTAATCCATCTTTATCTTCTTTGGTTTGAGATGTGGATTTTTGCTCTGTTTTTATACTACTACAAGCATTGGTTCCATCATAGTATTCATTATTACTGAAAGCTGCTGCACCACCAAATGTAGCATATCCTGATACTTTCAGTTTAATAGCCCCTATATCTATTAAAGTATTATTATCTTTTTTTTTATTATTAGTATTCTTCTTATTATTAATACTATTCTTTAATTGAATTTGTGGTGTTACACCAGTAATTCTCGCGTGCAATAAACCATTACATATTATCGATGATACTATAAGACTTTTTATTAATATATTTTTCACACATAACCCATAGTTATACTATATAAGTTTATTTTATCTGAAAATTTCATATTTTTCGATTTTTTTAATTAAAATATTTTTAACTATTTAACCAATTATATTTTATAATCTGTAATTATATTAAAATAAAGAATATTTAAAATGTATATAAGATATAACAAAATAAGTAAATAATTTAAAAACAACAAATTGTTGTATAAAATACACAAGAATAATGTATATTATTGGGTTGTGTTATACTCAAAATGTGTACACAATTGTACAGTTTTCAATATTCATTTATGAAAAATATTAAGAAGATATTAAATATACCCAATATATTAACACTATCTAGAATATTAGTGTTACCAATATTTATATTGGGATTTTATTTGAAAACACAATTAGGATTATTAATATCTTTAATAATATTTGTATTATGTTGCATAACAGATTACTTAGATGGATACATTGCTAGAGAATACAATCAAATGACTGAATTTGGTAAAATACTCGACCCATTAGCTGACAAGATTTTAATTTCTATATCAATATTGGCTATACTAGGATTCAATATGGCTTCAAATTTAATACTAATACCAGCTTCAATAACAATATGTAGAGAATTAATAATAACAAGTCTCAGAGCTAGTGGTAATAATTTTAAAACTTCCTATATAGCAAAATGTAAAACAGCAACTCAAATGATATCAATAGCAATAATATTATTATCTAATTTAGTTTCTTCGAATGAAGGAATAATATTAGGTGAAATATTACTATGGATTTCATCAGTAATAGCTATAATTTCTTGTGTAAAATATTTCAAAACATTTTTTATTAATAAATAAAATTGTTAATTTGAATTTTCTACTGTTTTGAAAAAATATTGTAGTTATATTATCAACAAATACAATATTCTTAAGTGAAGGAGTAGTATTAGGTGAAATATTAATATAAATTTTATCAGCAATTACTATATATTTTAATTTGATTATTGAAGAGTATGTAAGATCTTATAAGTTTTTTTGTTGTTTTTATTTTCTCCTAAAACAGAAAGTTGCAAAATATTATTGTGGTAGTTAAATTTTTACTGCTCTTATGTTTTATGTAAATATAGTATAATAGAATATATAAAGTATAGAAAGTAATATGGAGGTAAAATGACAGAAGAAAGTAAATTATATAAGTTAACACCAACAATGGATTTTATGTTCAAGTAAAATTACACTAAAATAATTCTCAAAGTAAATCTGACATATTAAGATAATAGTAAAAAGAGTTTAATATCTTTATTAAATGCCATCCTTAATGGTAATCCTATCATAAATGATGTTAACTATACTAAACACAGTTCTTGACAATAATATAATAATATTGATAGTAATTCAAGTAATACGACACAAAAGGAAGATCCTAATAGTAAAGCTAGTAGATTAGATATAGAGGTAGAAATAGA
>JAFVEL010000030.1 GCA_017475965.1 Alphaproteobacteria bacterium
GCGCTCTATAATTGATAAAAACATATTATAACATGTTAATAAATTAAAAACTTTATTTAATTAATAGTATATGATGTGGTATTTATCACGTCTTATATTTTATTCCAATTAATCAGATGTTATCTCTATAATTATCTCTAATTACCAATAAATCAAATAATATATTATTCTAGTACATTATATTTTTCCACACAACACTTAACTTTATTACTCCTTAGTAAATTCCACACTATACTCCAAATCAATAACATTATAAACATATACAAAAACCTATTTAATATTCTACTATACTTGACTTGTTTTTATTTTTTTTTTTTTTTTTTTGAGTTAACTTCTTTTTAAGAATATCATGTTAGTATGATAATATGAGGTAATTTTATAGGAGAACTTAATGAAACTAATAGCAACTACTTTGTTGTTAGCAGTAAATTTTAATACAATAACATATTGTGTTGAATACGATGGTATTGTATATGGCAATCATGCCATTGAAGACATGAAAGGTAATTATATTACACCACTAGTATCGAACGTTTCATTTATATTCATGAACAGAGAGATGCAAGGTACTATTAAAAATATGAATATGGAAAGATTATGCACAAGAATTAACCAAATTATGGATACTTTATTTAACAATGATTTACAAGGTATAAGAAATATATGTAATCCTGAACTTTATCGCAATTATAACCAAGATGTAAAGGATGAATTATACTCTTTGAAGAATATATTAATGAAATGTAATCAGCATATTAGTCGAAATACATTCAATGTTTATGAGAATTTAAGACCACAAATTAAGGAAATATTTAAGACAGGAGTTGAAGATATAAAAGCATTAAATGAAACAAGTAATAAAAAAACTGAAGATATTATATCGTTATTACGAGAATTACAAAGTGATATAATAGAGGTAGTGTGCAAAAAAGAATTGTATAACACATTAAATATGAATGATTCCTTTTCGGAAATTCAGTATCGTATATGCAATGCTTACAGAACAAATAATATACCAACAGCTCAAAACGAACTTAACAAACTAGTTGATACATTATTTAACAATGAATGTGAAAGAATAAAACTTATATATGATCGTTTAGAAGATCACGAATTTTTGGAAGCTGAAGAGATTGAAGTAATATTTCTTAATAAAATATTAAGAAACCATGCAACATTCTTCAGTAAATTCTTGAAGAATTATCCAAATAAAAATATATATAATACCTTGAACCAAATACTAGAAGATATTGACAAAAAATTAAAACAAAAAGAGATTGACGAAAAATTAGCACAAAAATATCATGGTATTTATCGCCAGTTGAGGGTTTTACACTGGAACCTCTCCTGTCTTGTACAACAGAAAATATGGGAAATAATATAAATAAATTGTGTTCAATTTTGTAACAACAATATATGCTATTTATTTTTTTTATAAATAGCATTTTCAAAGGAAATTCTTATAATAGATGTTCAATTATTGATTTTGCTATTTCATTTATATCATTTTTTATTTGTATTAATTCTAAATCCTCCGCTTCTATTGAACCGATTTCTACAACTGATTTTTTGAGCCATTCTACTAGACCGTGCCAAAACTCTGAATTATAAAAATATATTGGTACTTTTTGCATCATATTTGTATTAATTCTTTCCAATAATGAAAACATTTCATCAAGAGTGCCAAATCCTCCAGGAAAGAAAACAATTGCATCACTTACACTTATGAGTGCTAGCAAACGTATTGATAGGATATTAAAATAGTATGTGTTCTTCTTAGTAATTACTGAATAATATTTATTATTATTATATGAATCATCAAAATTATTAACATTCAATCCATAAGAATAATCTTTATTAACTGCAAATGCTCCCATATTCGCAGCTTCCATTATTCCAGAACCTGCACCAGTTAAAACTGATATTCCTGCTTTTGCTAATTTGTCAGTTAAAATTGAAGTGGCTTTTATAAAATGAATATTATTAATTTTATTTCCACCTAAGCATGCTACTATATGTTTAATTGATGCTAATGATTTTATATATTCTAAATCACGCAACCATTCCTTACTGCTAATATTTAACTCAATGCCATTAGGTTTTCTTAATTTGAATACATTCATGCTATCTAAATACTGATTAAGTATTTGTTTCTTTAACAGTTTCAATATATATATTACATAATAAGTTTTAAAAGTAAGTAAATATATGACTAAACTGTATTTGATAATGTTGTTTGATGAGTTGTATGACATTATATATTATATAATAGATAAATTCCTTACTTGATATCAAAAATAAAAAATATTAGTAACTTGATAATAATATCATACTAATATAACATTATGTTGAAACCAAATGTATATATTATTGCATGAGTTATAGTTTTTACATAAAAGTATACGGTTGCCAGATGAATGATTATGACGGCCAAAGAATTGAAGATATACTAGTATTAAATGGTTTTATAAAAGAAAATAATCCATTAAATGCTGATATCGTAATATTCTATACTTGCAATATAAGAGAAAAAGCAGTTCACAAATTGGAATCAACTATCGGAATGATAAAATCAAATAAAACTAAAGTAATAGCTGTTGGTGGATGTGTAGCTCAAGCTGAAAAAGATAATATATTTAAACGAATACCAAGAGTAAATTTGTCATTTGGACCAAGTACTTATCATAAATTACCAGAATACTTAAATGATTTATTACATGGAAAAAAGAAAAGAATAATAGATTTAAATAATTATAGATTAGAAAAGTTTGATATTTCTAATAAAAGAAAAGAAGTAACAACAAGTGCATATGTCGCCATTCAAGAGGGATGCGATAATTTCTGTACTTATTGTGTTGTTCCATATACTAGAGGAAGAGAATATTCAAGACCAGTAATAGATGTAATAAATGAAGTAAAATATTTAGTGGCAAATGGAGCAAAAGAAATAGTATTAGGTGGTCAAAATGTTAATTCCTATCACGGAGAAGCACCATATATTACTATTGGTAGTAATAGAAAAACATGGCGTATAGAAGAATTAATAAAAGCAATATCTACTATAGATGGTATAAAGAGACTAAGATACTTAACATCCCATCCCAAAGACTTTACAGTGGAATTAATGAAAGTGCATAATGAAGTACCAATGTTAGTACCATTTGTACATATACCTGTTCAATCTGGAAGTGATAAAATATTAAAACTAATGAATAGAAATCACACAGCACGTGAATACTTAGATAAACTAAAATTATTCAGAGATATATGTCCAGATATTCAATTTTCATCGGATTTTATTGTTGGATTTCCAGGAGAAACAGAAGAAGATTTTAATGATACTTTAAAATTAGTGGAAGAAGCTAAATACACTTTGTCATTTTATTTTAAATATAGTGTAAGACCTAACACTCCAGCTGCTAAAATGACCAATCAAATAGATGAAAAAATAAAAGAAGAAAGATTAGCAAAATTAATTAAGGCTTTATTAAAGGATCAGGTGTATTATAATAATGAATTAGTTGGGACGACACAAGAAATTCTGATTACTAAAAAAGGTAAAAGAAAAAATCAATATATAGGGAAAAATGTATATATGCAATCTGTTATAATAAATAGTAATGAAAATATCATAGATCAATTTAAAACTACCTTAATTGAATCAGCAAGTGAAAATTGTGTTTTTGGAAAGTTATTAGATTAATTAGCAGTGCACTTGAAAATAAATGAAATTAATGTTATAATTGATAATCATATGTGGGAAGAACAAAATCAATTTAATACATGGCGTCAACTCATAGTCAGTGTATTCAATAGAATAATGGAAATAAATGAATGTAGCGGTTGTTCAGTCAATCTATTATTAACTAATAATAATACTATAAGACAACTAAATAAAAATTTTAGAAATATTGACAAGGCAACTAATGTATTATCATTTCCTCAGTTAAATAATAACAATACTAAAAAACCATTATCAAAATTAAAAGATGTGAATATAGGTGACTTAGCTATGTCTTATGATGTAATAATTGAAGAATCTAAATTGTTTAACAAATCTTTTTTTGACAGGTGTACTCATCTTTTTGTACATGGTGTATTACATTTACTTGGTATGGATCATATAGAAGAAGATGACAGGTCAATGATGGAATCATTAGAAATCAAAATACTTGCATACTTCGGTATAAATAATCCTTACTTGGTAGACTAATTGGGAGAATATCAAATATATGAGTAGCAAATGCTCGTGCGTTAAACGTCTGTTTAATAAAATATTTAAAGGCAAATCAAAAGAATTAAATGTTAGAAATGCAATAGAAGAAATAATTGAGGAAGATGAACATGACAAATCTCAATCGATAGCAAATGATGAAAAAGAGATGATTGGTAATGTACTCGATCTCAGAGACACACAAATTCAAGATATTATGATTCCAAATGTTTCAATCATTTCTATTCCTACTACTGCACGTATTGAAGATATAATAAATAAGTTTGTTGAAAATAAATTAACTACATTATTAGTATATCAAGGTAATAATGACAACATAATTGGAGTATTACATCTCAAGGACGTGGCCAATTGGTTTCATATGCAGAAACCATTTAATATTAATCTTTTTGTAAGAGAAGTATTATTTGTTCCACCTACAATGAAAACATTAGATTTACTGTTTCAAATGAAACGCACAGGTAATAAAATAGCAGTAATAATTGACGAATATGGATGTGTTTCAGGATTAGTATCTTTAATGGATTTGATGGAAGAAATAGTAGGAGATATAAAAGATGCTACTGAAATAAAAACACAGAAGAACAAAATAATAATAAGTAATGATGGTTCAATAGTAACAGATGGTAAGTCAACATTTTATGAAATAGAGAAGTATGGTAATTTAAAAATTATACCAAATGATGATTTTAATGATACAATTGGTGGAATGATAACTTCCATGATAGGAAGAATACCTGTCAAGGGAGAACTAATAGCATTTCCAAAACAATCACTTGAATTTGAGGTAATAGATGCAGATGCAAGAAGAATTAAAAGCATTAGAATTAGGCATGTGTAATAATATTCTCTAGTATATAATGTTAAATACATAATTCTAGAAAGTATAAGATTTTCAAAATATGTATATATAAGAAGAATAAATAAAAACGCTAAAGTTTTTATGTATTGTACAATGGTCTATTGCAAATAGAATACTTGTCAACTCTAACATATTAACTTCTTGTAACAACTAATCATTAGAAAATAATCATATGATAATATATAATTGGTGTGTATATCATATATATAAAAATTATTTATGCGTCGTAAACACATTAATAAAAAGGAATTATTGAATAAAATATCTATTAATAAACTCATACCAAATATTATTACTTTATCATCATTATTTGTTGGATTAACTCAAATTAAATTTGCATTAGTTGGCAAGTGGGAATTTGCAGTAGTAACAGTATTAATTTCAGCTATTCTAGATGCATCAGATGGTAGACTAGCAAGATTATTAAACTCTTGTAGTAGATTCGGTGCAGAACTAGATTCAATAGCTGATTTCGCTGCATTTGGTATAGGCCCAGCAATTACATTGTATTTATACAGCTTATCTAATTTAAATAGAATAGGATGGATATCATCTGTATTTTTTATTATTTGTATGGGACTGAGATTAGCAAGATTCAACACTCATGATATAGAAAACATAAAAACACCTTTATCAGGACAATTTTTTACTGGAGTGCCAGCTCCTGCTGGTGCATTGCTGGCTGAGTTTCCAATCATACTATATAATGCATTTGAAATTGATGTGTTTAAAAATCCATATTTATGTTTAATAAATGTAATAATAGTAGGATTATTATGTATATCAACATTACCAACACTATCAATAAAGAAAGCACATATAAAAAGGGAACAATATAATACATTCTTCTTATTAATAATAATATCTGTTAGTATGATATTCATTTTTACTTGGAAAGCTTTGAGTATTCTAATAGTAATGTATATTATTTCCATATTTACATGTTATAAAAAAGCAAAATTAATTTTAAAAAATGTAAATACGAATGATGTAACACAATATTAAATATCAAAATAATACTATACAATAATTTTACGCAATCTATTTATTAAACTGTAAAATCCAAATGATTGAAAGTATTCTGTTAAGTTATTTGGATACTTATAATTAATGTTGTAATCTATATTTAAATTATATTCTAATGTTACTAGTTTTTTAGATAGTATTATGTTTTCTTTTGAAGATTGTACTTTAGAATTACTGCAATATTTTAATATATTCTCTATTGAACCGTATTCATTAATTAATTTTGCTGCTGTTTTGGGACCTATTCCAAATGCTCCTGGTATGTTATCTGACTTGTCACCAGATAATGCTAATATATCAGCAATTTTTTCTTTTGTAACTCCAAATATATCGACAACAGCTTGATCAGTAATAAATTTATGTTTTATTGGATTATATACTCTAGTATTATTGAATACTAATAATTGTAATAAATCTTTATCTGGAGATACAACTACTACTTCATGTGTTTCATTATAATGATTAACAAAACTAGCTATTACATCATCTGCTTCATAATTATTGCATTTTATTATATTAAAACCAAATTGTTCACAACATTCACTAATCAATGGTAATTGCTGGATTAAATCGTCTGGCATGTGTTTTCTATTGTTTTTGTATTCTGGATATATATCGCTTCTGAACGTGTGTCTAGAACAATCCATAGCAGCTACAAATATGGAATCCTTAAATACCGATAGTATCTTAAGCATTTCAGTACAGAATCCAAACAGAGCACCAACTTCAATATTATTATGTGTAATATGTTGAGTTGCATAGTATGCTCTATATATGAATCCTGAAATATCTAATAAACAAATTGTCTTATCATTCATTAATAATTAATATTAATATGTACCAATATTGTATATTATAATACATAAATGATAACTTATTTGTAGTTTTGTATAAATTGAGCAATCTGTAATATAGAATTAATTACCATTTCGTGTTTCAAATATGAATATTTCTGTAATTTGGCTTCTGGAACATACTTATTATAAAATTCAGCAACATATTTTTTTCCACGATCATCTGGTAGCGATGCTAATAAATTAATCATATCTCTGTTTTTTAGGATTTCTTTAAAAGTATCTTTTAAAAAATTACTAATTTCTGCTTTTAATGATTCTAATTCTTGTTTTTTAGTTGTAGTATTGTTATTTTTTGATTTCTTTTTACCTTTTTTAGTATTAGTTTTATTATTTAAATTTAATATATCTTTATCTATATCAGTATTTACATAATACATAACAACATTATCTATATTTTCATATACTTCTTGTAATAGTTTGTCTTCTTTATTATCTAATATTTTATTTGTTTTTGTATTGTCTAAAATTTCATTTTGCTCAATAATATTTCTTGCTTCTTTATCTTCTGGTAAATTGTTATTTGTTTCTTTTTCTAATATTTTATTAGTTGTACAGTCGTTCAATATTTGGCTGTTATTATCATCTAAGTTTTTATTTTTATCTATTTCAATATTATCATTATTTTTTTCCTTATATTCTATGATATGACTCATTTGATATAACTTATTATTATCCTGTATTAATTTAGCAGTTTCTAATATGATGTTCATAATTGTTTCATCTATTAAAAATGAATATTTATCTAGATTCTTCTTATTATTTTGTAGAAATGATCCAGGAATATATCGCTCATAAAATTCTTCAATATAATAATTTTTACCATTATTTTCTACATTACATAATATATCAATTATCATATCGTCGTTAAAAACATACATTAAAAAGTTTTTTATTTCATTTTTCGTAATATTGTTTTTCGTATTAGTTAATTCTATGATAAGATTTATATTGTTATTAACTGTATTTAACATGTCATGTTCTAATTTTTTACTAGTACATACATGTACATATTCATCTGATTTATTATTTTTACTTGATTCAATACTATCTTGATATTTAAATAAGTTTGCTAATTCTGAAATAACATGTTGTGTATTTTCATTATCGATTATTGATAACAAAAATTCATTGCATTTAAAACAATTTCTCATTTCATTTAATTTCAATTTATTTTTATTAGAGCATTCTATTATATATTGTTTTAATTTTTGATTATTATATGTTTTATTAATAAATGAACCAAGCAATTTTTGTTTACTCTTATTAACAAGTAAATAAATATAATCCATATTTCGTAATACTGCTATATTGAACACTGCTGCTTTATCTTTTTGATTTATTTTATCATATGCTATTACCTGTCTATTATTGAAATATATATTTAAAAATGGTAATAATATTTTACCGGCTTCCATACCAGCATTTGATATTATTTCATATAAATTTCTATTGCGTTTAAAAATAACATTCCGAAAATCATGTTCAGTTAATTTTCTAGATGTAGAGTCCTCTTTTTCATTCCAATACGATGGATTATTATAATGTTCATATCTTCCACGACAGAACAGTATACTATTCTTATCAATATCATTTCTAATTTTTTCCATATCATCTTCATTATTACAAAACTGACATTTGAGCAAAAAATTATTTATACTTGGTTTTTTGAGTGCAAGCAATTGTTGTTTTGTGTTATATATTTCTTCAGTAATAGATTTAATTTCTTTTGTTTTTAAGAAATCGTTCTGCAATCTGAGATGTAAATTTAAATATATTCTTTGTAATTGTATTTCATATTCATCTGCACAGGCTTTTTCTATAAATGAATTAATTTTCTCTTTACTGCATGTACTATCAAATATTAATGCAGATATTTTATTAATACTATTTTGTTTTAATATGTCATTTTGTACATTAGAAGTTTGTTCAATAATGTTTATTTTGTCTTCCATTGTATAACTATTATTAGTAATAGATAATAACAATGCAGACATAAATAATGCATTTAACTTCTTCATAAAAAATCCTTAAATAATATTTATTACTAATATTTTAACATATGCAAAATAATATTACAATAATAATCTTTTTATCACACAATATTATGTAAAATTATTATCACTGCACAATATAATATTATTTGCAGAACATATAATTATTTCCAATAGATAGTGATAATCAAATAGAATGACTGGTGGAGATAAGGAGGTTCGAACTCCTGACCCCTTCGATGCCATCGAAGTGCTCTCCCAGCTGAGCTATACCCCCAGTAACCATCAATTACATAATAACACATTGTAATTTCCAGTGTCAATTTATTATAACAAGCAATAATAAATTAATGTATTAACATTTATTTAAATACGAAGCAATTGAAGCACATGATATACATGCTGTTTCTGCTCTTAATATATTACTAGATAAATTAATTGGCTTAGTTTTAGTAATTAATAATTCTTTTTCTCTATTTGAAAAACCTCCTTCTGGTCCAATAATAAATCCTATATTATTATTGCTAATATCACGATTACTATTATTGGATATTCGTTCTATTGCTGAATACCATGTAATTTTGTTAGGTAAATCATTTATAAATTCAATGATGTTAGATATACTGTGAATGTTTGAAACATCAAGACGTTCTGATTGTTCAGATGCCTGAATTGCTATCATATTCAATTTATTAATATTTATATTATTGTATTGTGTATAATCACTGATTAATGGATAGAAATCAGTAATTCCAAGTTCAGTACACTTTTCTATTATTAATTTTATATTATCAAATTTTATTAAACAAAATGCTAATATTATCGTATTAATTCGTGTATGTTTTCTCAATAATCTATTAGGTTTTACAATAATTGTATTGTTATTAATTGAAGTTATATTACACAACCATTCCCCATATTGTTTATTATATATAATGACTTTATCATCTATTTTTATTCTAAATACTTTGATTAAGTGATTGTTCCATCTTTCTGGTAATATTAATTCATTATTATTAATATTGCAATTATCATAATATATTCTTGGAATGTGTCTAGCCATGTTATAATTTTCAATTATGTTGTCAATAACATTATATGTTATATCATACTGCTTTATAGTAATGAAATTTGATATTAATACAATAATAATTTATGATTATGTTATTAGAACTTTCTGTAACAATATATGAATAACAAAGTAATGATTACCAGTGTCTTAATAACTGTAAATTGTATTAACGTATCTCATGCGGTAAGTGATATATCGAATATTGAATTAAAACAATCTGATCTTTAAGAATACTTTAATAATTGTTTGACTCAAATTACAAATAACATTCCAATAACCGACATTAAAACAGAAGATGACATACATAAAAAAGTTATTTATGGTGTATTTACAAATTGCAGTCCTAACACTGCCTCGCAGTACAACATAAAAGTTAATACACTGGATAACATGATTGGAGAATGCAATGTTTCCAATACATTGTCTGTGAATAATATATTAAATTATTTTATATGATGAAACGAATACATTAAAAAATACTGAAATATATTTATTACTAGTGTGGAAAATTTAAAACTAATAATACTAAAAATTCGATGATGATATTGGTAAGAATGAAATAAAAGTTACTAGTGAACTTGGTATACCATATAATACACTAACTAAGATAATAGGTTGTTTCTATCATAGGTTTTCTAATGGAAGAATTTTTTTTGATAAAATTTTGAACGCTATAAATAATCCAAATAGTACATTTGAGGCTGTTGCTAGACACTTTAATATATCTGGAGATAGTAAAAATAACATTACTCCTAGTAAAAGAATAAAAAGTATTTACACAAAATATTGGTAAGTAAAAAGTAGTTATAATAATTATTACAGTGTTGATGAAATTATTGATGCCATCAATAGAAATAGTGATGGGATAGAAAAAATAAAAGATATTGTATTAAATCGTTATACATTGCAGAGAATACTTGGTTGTATTAGTATAAGCAATACTAATATATATGTTGATTGAGTTTTGGATACAGTGAATAATTCAAATAATACATTCCAAAATATTGCTAAAACATTTAACATACATGAAGATAATGATTTAGATCAAGCAGGAAAAGTGCGAAATATTTATATTACTTATGGATTTATAATAAGTACTAATAAAAAAATATCATTCTAACTATAAAATTATGAATAAATATTGTGTCTAAATCATTTAAAATACCACTTGCATATTTGTACAAAATAGCTAATGGTATTGTAATCAAAACGAATTCCAATAAGAAGAATATTTATGTATATAATGATGATCTGAATAATCCATATATTATAATTATGATTTTTTTATTCTAAATTTATAACGAATCATAATATAATGTAGTTAAGAAAGTATTACTAATAATTATAAATATGTTCAAAAATTTTGAAAGAAATAGTATTATACACTTCATTGGTATTGGTGGAATAGGAATGAGTGGAATAGCTGAAATTTTGCATTGTCTTGGTTTTACAATACAAGGTAGTGATTTAGTAAAATCATCAAATGTAGAAAGAATTGAAAAATTAGGAATAAAAACTTTTATAGGTCATGAAGCATCTAATGTAAATAATGCTGATATAGTTGTCTATTCTTCTGCTGTCACCTCAGATAATGTTGAATTATGTAGTGCTAAGAAGTTACATATACCCTGTTTAACAAGAGCTGAAATGCTATCACAAATAGCTAGATTTAAACAATCGGTAATTATTGCTGGCTCTCATGGAAAAACAACTGTCACTTCATTGTCAGCTTCATTACTTGAAATGGCAAATATGAATCCTACAGTAATAAATGGTGGAATAATAAATTCATATGGAAGTAATGCAAAATTAGGTAATGGAGATTGGATAGTACTAGAATCTGATGAATCAGATGGTAGTTTTATGAAAATGTTTCCAACTATAGCAATAGTAACTAATATAGACAAAGAACATATTTACTATTATGGATCATTTAAAGCACTCAAGGAGGCGTTTAAATCATTCCTTAATAGCTTGCCATTCTATGGTACTGGAATAGTATGTATAGATGACGACAACGTAAAGGAAGTTATTAATGAAATAAATGATAGGAAAATATTAACATATGGATTCAGTAGTGATGCTAATATTCAGGCTTTTAATATTAAAAAATCATCAGATGGTTCAGTTTTCGATGCAAAATGTAATAATGAAGTAATACAAAATATAACTATTCCATTATTTGGAGATCATAATATAAGAAATGCATTATCTATTGTAGCATTATCTAGAATATTGAAAATAGATTCCAATATACTAAAGTCAATGTTAAGTAATTTCAGTGGTGTAAAAAGACGATTTACTAAAATTGGTTATATTAATGATATTCTTGTAATAGATGATTATGCTCATCATCCAACTGAAATAAAATCACTAATACTATCTGCTAAACAGCATAAACCAGGAAGAGTAGTACTAATACACCAACCTCACAGGTTTAGAAGACTTAATCAATTATTTGATGAATTTTGTAACTGTTTGAAGTTGGCAGATATTAGTATTATATTACCGGTATATAAAGCAAATGACATAGGAACTGCACCATTAGATTCTAAGGATTTATATAAAGCATTGTTATGTGATAATCAAGAAACATACTATGTTAATGAACAGAGAGAATTAGAAATTATACTGTTAGAAATAATAAATAAACAACAATTAAATAGCAATGATATAATAGTATTTAGTGGTGCTGGTAGTATTTCAAAAATTGCACACTCAGTAGTTTGTAATATAGGAAAAATTATGTGATGGATAGTAACCAATGCAGGATGAATAATGTTTAGGATAAGGTTATGCTACATATATTTTCAGAAACTAGATTTCATTAGTATAACTATTTAATACTTTTTAGTATTCTTATATTCTAATAATAAGTCTGAATGGAGTGTAGGAATGAATGATATGTATTAAATTAATTCATTGTAATTTTGTTTGTTGAGTTTATTATGTTTTGGATGTATACGTAATCATTTATTCCATGTTACGTATTCTTTCAGAAGGGGGTTTTTTAGTATTATTAATTGTTATTCCTATATTAGGTTATGTTATTTTGATAGTTTTAATGTACCATAGATTTTACTTCTAGTTGGTTTTTTAATGTGCTATGACAATTTTACAATTGAACAGAATGTAATAATAATTACTATTATTTCTTAAATTGTTTTACTGTACCAAACACTTATTTAATTTAACTTATCTTGATTAATTAGAGATATTTATTAATATTCATTTACTAATAATATACAAACATGTTAAAATTTATGGAATTTTTTATTCCTACCACAATTATTATGTGATTATAGTATAATATGAGTGATTATAGAAGAAAGTAAATTATATAAGTTAATTTTAACTGCGTATTTCATATTTAAACAAATTATTTGTGATATGAAATTTAATAATTAAAATTGAATATTAAGTAAAATTGCCAAAGTAAATTTTACAGATAAAGATAATAGTAAAAAGAGTTTAATTTGTTTATTAAATGCCTCTTCTGTATAGTAATCTAATTATATATGATTTGATTATATTAAATACAGATTGACCAATATACTATGGAATATGAAAAATAAATTTGATACTAATTTTCATTAGTAGAATTTTAATGAAAAGTCAGTTATTATTATAATGATATAGTTTATTTAATTCAAGATTACTATGAACATTTTTAATATAATGAAGAGAGCGAGCATAGGACTAGGGTTATTACTAGTAACTACCATGATAAATAGTAGTTATTATTATGCAAATGCTGATACACAAAAAGAATCTTCAAAAAAGAATAAGAAAGATAATAAGAAAGAGAAAAATAATAAATCAAAGAGTAGCAAAAAAGGAGGTGAAGCAAGTAAAGAGGAAATAGATGCTGTAAAAAACATGTATACTGCTTTTCAAGATTTAATTAACAGTAATGTAACAGAAGGTAATGTCAAATCATTCTATGATAACTATTTTGACTCAAAGAGGATGTACCGAAATTTTGGTATCAAAAAGAACAACAAAGATGAATTTGATAAGGCATTGATTAATTATTTTGTTAAACTATTGAGGTCTGATTTAATACAAAAAATAAAAGGTTATGAATTAACTAATGATTTTTCAAGTATTAGTAAGAAAAAATCAATTACGATCCAATGTAAATTGGAGAAAAATGGAGAAGATGAACCTATAAAAATGTCAGTTATATTAACATCCAAAAATAAGAAAATTAAGGATTTCTCAATCATGCAATCATTCAAATTAGTAAAAGGTGCTAGAAACATTGTAGAAAATTACTGTGATACTAAAAACAAAAAATTTAATAAGTTAAAAGGAGAGGAGAGATTGCAGATGTGTAAAGAAGCATGGGAGCAAATAAATAATCATAAATCCAGACAGTAATTATAAGTTATTATCTGGTAAATATACATTAAAATATTATTAAAGTGAATAGTTTTAATAATGCTAAATGGTGAAATAGTAGAAAAACTAGATTCTGGAACATTGTTTATTAATTATGTAAATGGTAAAAAACAAGGGCCAAGTAGATTTGAAATAGAACCAGGTATTAATGAACTCATTATGAATTACGAAAATGATTTGTTGTCTGGAGAGTGTATTCTATATTATAGAAATGGTTCCATTATGAATGTTATGAATTATTCAGAAGGTATTCTTAACGGTCCATTTAATAGTTATTTTGAAAATGGTATGATTCAAATGCGTGCATATTACACACACGGTGTATACAATGGATTAGTGACTTCATATGATGAATTTGGAGATGTAATTAGTGAGGTTCCATATGTTAATGGAATACTACATGGTAAGAGTATAATATATTACCCTAGAGCACAAGGCGGAGGAATGTTGGAAGTTTCATTTTATAAAAACGGATTACTAACTGGTAATAAAATATCATATTATAGTAATGGAGATGTAATGTCAGTTACTCCATACATACAAGGGAGACCTCAAAGGTATCCGAAAATATTTAATAAGAAATAAAATATAAATGATGTAATATTAATTAGTTTACATTTATATAGTAAATCGAGAATCAGAACATAGTAATCAAAAGCATAGTATATTATCACATAATTAGCATGTTACTGAATTGTTATGTATACATGATTTAAATATTATGTAATATCCAAATTTAATTTATTATCAAAACGTTTCTATAATATTTGCTGCAAATATGTAATTATAATTATATTATATAAATAATAATAATTAATTCAATATTTTATTTAACTCTCCAATACTTATATTTAGACAATCAGCAATAGTACAATTATCAAATCCTTTACTTTGCATTTTTAATGCTAATTCTTTCATTTTTCTATGTTCCCCTTCTATCAATCCTTTTTCAATGCCTTTTTTCTCCCCTTCATCTCTAGCAACTGCTATTTCACTTGCTTTATCCATTTCGTACTTCTCTCTAGCTCTTATCTGTGCTTTTATTTGTTCACTACTTGATAGTTTAGTCCACAAATATTGTGCATCCTTCATTCCATCATCTTCACTCTCTATTCTCTTGGGATCAATGAAAAACTCTGCCCATTCTTTCATCATCTTATTTATTGTCTTTAATAATTTATCATCTTTAAATCTACTTAAATGTACAAATATTATTCTTGATTTATTATTAAACTTTGTGTAATAATTATCTGATTCATTTGGTATCATGCAATATAATACTTCTTCTATTGGATGGGTTCTATTTGCCATTGGTCCATGAGTTATCTTGTCTCTCACTATCCATATACCATTATAACTGAATCCTTTCTTAGTATGTTGTGAAATTAACTGTGCTGCATATGTTATAGATCTACTATCTAAATCACCAGTATCAACACATTGTAATTCAACATTTACTATTGTACCAGTATCAGTAACAGCTTCTATATCTAATCTACTAGCTTTACTATTTGGATCTTCCTTTTGTGTTTCTGTGTTTAATATTGTTACATCCTTTATAAAAGGATTACCATTAAGGATAGCATTCAATAAAGAGATTAAACTCTTCTTACTATCATCTTGACCAAAGATTCTTTTGAATACAAAATCCATTGTTGGTGTTAACTTATATAATTTACTTTCTTCTGTCATTTTACCTTCATATTATCTTATATACTTTATATATTCTATTATACTATATCTAGACAAGAATATAGTAGTAATGGAAATCATCATAATATTTTTATACATTACATAATTAAAATTACATGTAATATTGTAATGTAGTATAATAGTATTAGAAAAATGTTTAAAATATTATTAATATAAAATGTTACAAAGCATGAAAATAATAGGAGGATATCCTTTATTTGGTGAAATATCAATTAGTGGAGCTAAAAACTTAGCATTACCTGCAATTGTAACAACTCTACTCACCGACAATGAAATTACACTAAATAATGTGCCAAATCTATCTGACGTTACATCATTACTGGAATTATTGGAGTATTTAGGATGTGACATAAATCATGATACAGCACATAAGCAATTAATATTAAAAACTACAAATATAAAACATACTGAAGCACCATATGATTTTGTAAGAAAAATGAGAGCATCAATCTTGGTACTTGGACCAATGATAGCAAGATTCGGTAGAGCTTCAGTATCATTTCCAGGAGGATGTGCTATTGGGGTAAGAGCAATCGATTTACATATAAGAACATTACAATTATTAGGAGCTGAAGTAACAATTGATAATGGTTTTATAAAGGCATATTCTCCAAATGGATTAACGGGATGTGACATTACTTTTCCAATAGTTACTGTAACTGGTACTGAGAATAGTATAATGGCTGCAGTATTAGCTAACGGAACAACTAGACTGATAAATGCAGCTATGGAACCGGAAGTAGAAGAATTATGTAATTTATTAAATAACATGGGAGCAAAAATAACTGGTCAAGGAACATCTACTATTACTATAGAAGGAGTTGAATCATTACATGGTACTACATTTGATATAATGCCAGATAGAATAGAAGCAGGAACATATGCAATAGCATCAGCTATAACTCATGGTAAACTTTTACTTAAAAACTGCATATATAACCATTTGGAAATATTTTTCAATACTTTAAAATCGAATGGAGTTTCTATTACACAGCAAGATAATGGGGTTTTAGTGGAAAATAATAATGATAAAATTAATTCAATTGATATCAGTACTGCACCTTATCCTGGATTTCCTACAGATTTACAAGCACAATACATGGCTTTAATGACTATTAGTGAGGGAGTATCATTAATTACTGAAAATTTATTTGAAAATAGATTAATGCATACACAAGAGTTAAATAGAATGGGAGCAAATATCATTGTAAAAGGAAATACAGCTACAGTAAAAGGTGTAGAAAATCTGAATGGTGCTCCAGTAATGGCAACTGATTTAAGGGCTTCAGCATCTTTAATACTGGCAGGACTGGTAGCAAAAGGAGAAACCACTGTAAATCGTTTATATCACATTGATAGAGGATATGAAAATATAGATAATAAGTTATTGCAATGTGGTGCTCATATAAAAAGAATCACAGTATGATACCTTATATTAAGGGAAGTTATGATATTATACAAATATGATTAAAAATAATATTACGCTATTACATAGTATTTACAATGCCATAAAAATCCATAAAGTGGAATTTAGTACCATTTTATTATTACTTTTTTGTTGCATGTTAAATTACTTTATTCAACAAGTTTTTGTCCCATTTTTATTGCCACTCAATGTTATTGTATTAGTATATTTTATTGTAAGAAAAATTAATGTTTCAATATTGAATATAACAATTTGTGCACTATTTGATGAACAATTATTAGGATACTATTTTTGCAGTTTGGTAACTACATATTTGTTCATTTGTTTTATTATATTAAACTGTAATAAATATAGCAAAACTACTTTTATAATATCATTATTATTATGGTTGTGTATAAATTATTACACAAATAATATAGTTAATATTTCATAGTAATCATATGCATATTATTAATATTAATGAGAATAAAAATGCGAAAATAAAGCCAAGAAAGAATTAGATCAAAATATGCAACTTCAAGGATTTGACGATATTATAATTGCAAAGTGTTTAAATATAAGTATTGCAATTAATTTATAATGTATGGTGTGGTTTTTTCATATTTTACTTCACATATTGCAATTTATATAATAAATCTAACATTATTGTTTCCATATAAAATTCAAATAACTATCAAAATGTTCATAAAACTGTGTTATGATTTGTACTTTGTCAGTCAGAATCCAAACATATATTAGTACTAAAAGAGTAATGAATAATATATTACAACCTTCCAAATAAGTGCATTATTAGCATGCAATAGGGAAAATAAGATATAATTTTACATTGGTTTCCAATTTTTCATTGCATTAAAA
The DNA here is from genome assembly GCA_017475965.1 of Alphaproteobacteria bacterium. GTDB lineage: Bacteria > Pseudomonadota > Alphaproteobacteria > RUG11792 > RUG11792 > RUG11792. Next base: position 18,441 of record JAFVEL010000030.1, read on the forward strand.
TATAGTTTTTAGGATAATTTTATTGAGGGGATATCACATTAAGAGGTAGTATTATTATGAATAGAATAATAGCTTTATTACTTGGAAGTATATGTCTAATATCTACAAGTAGTACAATGGATAAACTAAATATAACTAGTTTATCAAATACAAGCAATTACATTGATGTACAAATGCAGCAAATTAACAATATAAATAATGATTTAACAAAAAAACATAAACATAAAGTAAGATATAAATACAACAAGCATAAACACCATCACAATAATATAAAATATTTTAATGTTAATAGTGATGTAACTGAAAATATTGTATCTTTTCAAAATATGCTCACTAACGATATACACAGCGAAAAGTTCAAAATGCTTGGAAATATTATTCATAAGCAAATTATGGATAGTAATAAAGAAGAATTATTTAAAAAATTTAATATTAATAATGAGGTTTTAAATCAATACAAATTCTTTTATTCACATTTGATTAATATTATAAAACGTCATGGAAGTAACTATAATGATATTATAAGAGATGCAAATGATTTAACAATATATATTTATATTTTACTTAATGACAATGTTATTAATGCACAATCTAATATTGATTATGTAAAAAGAATAATTTGGAATAGGAACATTAGTTCTGAAAAAAAATTATATGGTAATAATATATTGAAAGTAGTGGCTAGTTTGTCAAATGCTATTGCAGATTGGAGTAAATGTGCTAATGAATCTGCAATAACATTTTTATCTTCTAATAAAAATAAAGATAATATTCACAAAACAGCTAATGAACAATTACAATACATTAAAGAGATATTTGGAATTTAATAATTATTAATATTTATACTTGGATTTACCTAATCTAGGTATATTGTTTTGATATTTAAATAATATGAAAAGGGGGAAATATATTATGCAAAAGTTGTTATGTATATTATTATATTGCATTTCTATGATTAATTCAATTAATGCAATGGAAAAGTTAAATAGTATTAACTATTTATCAGAAAATAATACTAATAGCAATAATAAAAAGCTACTAATTTCGCATAAAAGAAAAAGAGAAACAAATAATCAAAATACAACATCATTAAATGATGTAAATCAAATTAATATGCATAGAATAATACACAATGATGATAAGCTAACTATACAAGATTTGCATAAAGCATTTAAATACAATTCTGCACTTCTTAAGTTAAATCAAATATATTTAATGCAAAATTACATTATTCCAAATGATCCGAATTTAATGTACCAAATTGATTCGATTTATAATACATTGGATAAATGTAAATTACCAAAGAAAAAATTTAAACAAATTTTTCGTGATAATAAATAATAAGTAATAAAAAAGATATATAGCATTAATAATGTTATATATCTGCTTATACAAAATTTAATTTCATTAAACTGCTTGCATAAACAATTAATTAATGCTACAATTTTGATTGTAAAAAAATATATGAAGGTAAAAATAATGTTAAAACATTATATATTTATGTTAATTCCAGTAATATTATTTGGAAGTAACACGTATTGTATGGAAGAAAAGAAA
>JAFVEL010000031.1 GCA_017475965.1 Alphaproteobacteria bacterium
TAACACTTCCTAATAGTATTCCCATTAAGAATACTTTACTTAAAAATTTAGTCATATTGACTCCAAAATTATAATTCTCATAATTAATCTAACATTTATTAGTAAAATAATAGTTAATATTTGCTAAGAAATATATATAATGAATAAAAATATTGATTTATTACATAAAACGTGTTAAACCCAACATTGCAAGTGGCATTATTTTATACAATATTTCATAAATCAACAAAATTTTTTTATTATTTTTTTTTTTTGATAACTATAATGCTTTTTGCAAATCTGTACTGTAAAATAATGAAACCACTTAATATCTATATACAGTATAATGAGAATGTATAATATTGAAGAATTATAACAATTAAAAATAAACAAAAATACAAGTTTTTGTTGCTAAACTCATATTAATAAGCGAATTCCCCTATAATGAGAAATTTTATTGCATTGTATTTGGAGATTTAGACTAGTTTTTGTACATATTATATTACAATAATATTACATGTGTAATAGATGGAGTAGTTATTTTGTGATTATTTTGAGAAAACACTTAAACAACCTTATTTCATACAACAACTCTGCAATAATACATTTAAATTATTTTACTCATAGTAAAAAAACAATGTTCAATAACACAATACGTTCAAAAAAAAATATCAGGTAAATAATACATAGCATATTACTTACCAAATTTAAAAACTAAATATTACAATAAATTAAGCAATAAATTAGTTCTTCCCATAAAATTGTTGAAGATACTATAAGTAAATCCAAAGTCTAAATCAAACATACTTGATAATTTGTTGTTAGTAAATCCAAAACCACTAATAATTGGTGTAAATTGTTTTGAAACTATTATAGTTTGTTTTTCAGTTGGAGTTTCTTTTTTCATTACTATAGTTTTTGGTGTATTAAACATTGTACTCATTAATGAAATACTTGGGGAAAATGGATTTAATAAACTCATCATTTGGGATAATATATTATATTGCATTAGTGCACCAATAATATCAATTAGTTGCTGTTCAACACTCATATGCTTTGATTTAAGATATTGAGTTATTGATTTATTTTTTACTTTGAAATCATCTGGCAAATCGATTTCATTGTTTTTAAGTTGATCTGAAAAATCCTCTAATAAATTCTTTTTATCATTATTATTAAGTGAATCAATTTTTTCTCTTAGTAATGGTTTATCTATTTTTAGATTATCCCAACTGTTTGTTTTCTGTTCTGTTTTGGATTTATTTCCTATTATACTAAATGAGTTAGGGGTTGATATTTCAAGTTTTTTATTTGTGTTTTCTTGCTTTAATTTTTCACTTATTTTTAGATCTGCTTTGTTATAAATGTCAAGTATTTTATTCCAATTTTGTAAATTAAATCCATGTTTATCTAATTCTTTTGCAATATCATTAAATATTCTCTTATTATTATTTGCATTGAGAGCAAATAAGCTTAGTATAATATTATAATTAAGATTACTACTTAATATTTGTTGGTATTCTGGTGTATTCTTTGATATATCGCGCAATACATTGTTTATTAGCATTCTGTCTAATACAACCATATTATAATCATGCGGTTTTTTTAATTCTGCCTCATATTTATCTAGTTGTTGTTTATTTTTAGCTACAAATAATTGTGCATTATTATTCTTTAGTAAATAATCATCTACCCATTGTTCCATTAATCTTATTGCTTGTTTTTCATTATATTGCTTCTTTTCTTCTTTTGAAGATAAATTATTAATTCGAGCTGAGTCTTCTGTTTTGTTATCTACATTACTTAATACAAATTGTTTTATACCATTTATAGTCAAATCATCAATTTGTTTACTGATTTCAACAGATTGAGATGCAGATACCATTAATACTGATACAAACATTAATCTCATCAGTTTATTAGTTTTATTCATAATTTCTCCCTTTAAAAATGAAAAATAGTAGGATACTAGATTACCTAGTTAGTAATATTTTAACACAAATATTTATTCTCCTCAATAATATAAATATTTTATTAATTTCGCTTAATTAGCAATCTTTATCTAAAAAATTAGTTGACTCAGTTTGTAATTGTGTTATAATCATGATGCAATCAAGGGGAAAATGAATTATGGGAGGTTATACTCTTCTCATGATAATCACAGTATGCGGAATTGGCTATTCAGGACTTATGGTTTCATTGTTCCTATGCGAGTTAGGACACATAGTTAATTGTTTTGATAATAATCCAAGTGTATTAGCAGAATTAAAAAAAGAAGATAACAGTTTATATATTAATGAACCCGGTATTAAAAATCTAGTTAGCAATTATGTAAAATCCAATAAATTGAATTTATTCAATAATATATCTGATGCTGTAAATAATACAGATGCAATAATTATTAAGATTCCAATAAAAGGAAACTTAAGTTCTTTAGAAGATGTTGATTTAACACCATTTAATAAATTAGTCAGTAATGTTATTCCATATTTAAATAGAAATAAGTATATTCCAATATTTATAAGTACTACTGTTCCAATCGGAACATGTTCTCTTGTTGCTGATAATATTCAACACATCAGAACTGATTTAACAATCACAAAACACTATGATATAATATGTGCCCCTGTTTTCTTACGTGAAGGATCAGCACTACATGATTTAATGAAACCCGATCGATTAATATTTGGTTTGAAACAAGAATCAGATTTGGCAGATGATACTATTAATAAGATATATAAACAATTAAAACGTAGAAATATTCCATTTATATATACTAACTTTGAAACTGCTGAATTAATAAAAACAGCAACTATGGGATTAGCTACTATTAATATGGCATTTACTAATGAAATTGAAAAACTATGTACTAGTACTGGAGTCGATTTCGATGTGTTAGCAAAAGGAGTTGGATTAGATAAACGAATTGGTAAGGAATTAGTATCTAGTGCAGGAATAGGTGGATCATCACTGCCTAGAAACTCACGAGTACTAATAAATTCTGCTAGACAATGGGGAATAGATTTATCAATATTATCTAGTGCACTTACAAGTAATATAAATAGAATAAAAGGAATTGCTAGTAAAATAATTAAGTATTATAATAATAATGAAACAAAAGATAATATAAAAAGAGTAGCAATATTAGGATTATCATTTAAAGGATTAACTACTAATATTACTGAGTCTCCCAGTATTTTCGTAATACAAGAATTACTGGATAATGGCATATCAGTAGCATTATACGATCCATATTATTTACCATCTTCTAGTAATTTGAATAGTATTCCAAATAATATACGGAGTAATCAATCATTTTATGTATGTGATTCAATATATGATGCAGTAAGTCAAAGTGATATTCTAGTAGTAATGACTAATTGGCCAGAATTTAATAGTGTTAATGTTCCAAAAATAATCGAATTAATGCAAAAGAAAAATTCTAATAAACCAGTATTATTCGATTGCGTAAATATGTTCAGTCAATACGATAATGAATTTAATTATGTGGCTGCGTAAATGTATTATATAACTGTATAAATAAATTCACATAACTATTACTTTCTAATTTATATTTGTTATTTACCAACATGATAGATTGATATTGTATTTATATTTTTATATATTTTATAAACATTTTGTAATTACGTTAATCAGTATATTGTACAAACAATAAGTTTTGTAACAGTAAATAACTCATCTTTTATGTGTTAATATATTACGTATATGTATAATAATATAAAATATTGTGATCCAATTTAATTTATTTAAATATATATTTGTTAGAAAGATATTATATAATGAGTTGTACAATATATTGTCTTCTATTTTATTAATAATGTTAATGTTGAATATAAGTATTGTTTCATCAACAATATCAAGTATAGGTATTATATCAGATAGTTCATATGTTATTTTGACATTATTAGTAATTTTATATTACATTATTACAATAATATATGTTGATCAATCAACATTACAAAAAATACTATTCAAGAAATATAAGAAAATCAAAATAAATACTACCATAAAAATCATTAACAATAAATTTGTAATTAATTACATATTATTTACAGAATCAATTCCAATAATTTGTAATATATTGTTATATATATAATCCTGAATATGATTTTGTAATGCAATCATTAATAATAAAATTTATACACAAACCATCGAGGAGTGTTGTATTATTGATAATTAATCTCATATTGATGTGTATAAATTATAGTATGACAAATTTATTTCTAGAAAAATATATTACTATTACTTGGAAAAAAGATAATAGTGTTGTTATATCTACAAGCTAATTTATAATATCATTTATTTATTTTTATATATTTTTCAACTGATAATTGTGATGATGGGGCTTTTTCTCCATCAGAAAGCCAAGATAGTAATCTACTTATTATATTCTTGGCAGTTGGTACTACATTCCAGCCAGCAGTTGCATAATTATATGTTTCCTTTATTCCTTGTGGTTCATCCAGTGACACCAATAACATGTATTCAGGATTGTTTTTAGGAAATCCTCCAACAAATGTTGTGAGACGAGCTCTATTAGAACTACCACCATATCCTTTCTTACCTTTTCTTTTATATGCTGTACCAGTCTTGCAAAATATTTCAATTCCCTCCATATTTACTTTTTTTCCAGTTCCATATATTACTACTGCTTTCATTAGTTCTCTAACTAATGATGAAGTTTTAGAAGATACTATTCTTGTACCTTTTTCTACTTTATTTTTAATTAATATAGTTGGAGATACTTTTATTCCATCATTTACAATTGATGTAATTATAGTTAATAGTTGTAATGGAGATACTGCTATACCATATCCATATGCTACTGTCATACAAGTTACTTCAGTCCAGTCTTTAGGAACTATTGGAGCACCAATTTCTGGTATTTCTAAACTTAATTTATTTAACATGCCGAATTTTTTGAAATACTCCTTTTGTATTTGTGAACCAAATTTTTGTGCTATTTTGGCACATCCTATATTTGAGGAAAATACTATCGATTCAACTAGTGTTAGTGGTCTCTCTTTACCTTTAAAATCAGTTATTTTAAATCTGCCAATATTAATTGGATATGAAGCATCGAATATTGAGTTTAATTTTGATGAACCAGAATCCAAAGCTATAGCAGCTGTTAGTACTTTCAAAATAGAACCTTGTTCAAATACTCCTAAAGTATTTCTATTAAACATATCACTATTGGAATATTTCTTTAAATTATTTGGATCAAAATCCGGCAAGGATACCATAGCTAATATTTCACCATTAGTTTTCATTAGTATGGCATGTGCACCTTTTGCCTTATATTTATTAATAGAATTTAATAGTTCTTCTCTAATAATAGTTTGTAATCTTAAATCTAAACTCAATATTAATTTATTATCTTCTGTTTCTTTGACTGTTAGTTCATCATTAAATTTCTTTTCAATACCACATATCCCATTACAATCTATATCAGTACAACCTATAATATGAGAAAATAGTAAACCATGTATATAAATGCGTTTATAGTCTTTTTGAAAATGAATACCAGGTAAACCTAAATCCATTATTTTGTTTTGTATTGATGGATGTACGTGTCTAGCTAACCATACAAAATGTTTGGAACTATCTTTTAACTTGTGCATTATTTTATCTGCACTTGGCATTCCATGTATTTTAGATAATTTATTCACTGTATCGGTTAAATCTATTATTACTGAAGGATCAGCATAACATGACGATGTAATAATACTAGTTGCTAATAATTCTCCATTTCTATCTAATATGTCTGCTTTTTGTATTACAGCTTCTCTATTATAATATTGATATTCTCTTTTATATGGAGATGTTACCATTACACTAACTAATCTTATCACTATAAATAAGAATAGTAATGCTCCGCATCCACAAGTAAATAATAATCTTTTTTTTAATGCACCAATTAATTGCTCATGATTTTTTACTTTTCTCCACAGTGCGAATCCATTCAATGGCAATAATTTACTAATGGATATATTTTTATTTATTATTTTTTTAATATCTATAATTGTCATCATATATCAATTATATTATATATCACACTACAAATCATGCATATAATATTTAACACTACTAATAGTGGTACTATGTATTAGTGTATAGAATTATATGTGTATGTAATATCACATAGACCATCATTGAGATAATCACCTGATTATTAATCAATATTTTTTTAACATTCTTTATATAAAATGAATTATAGATATATATTATGATTTAGTGAAAATAATATGTCATTTGTAAAAAATATAAAAATAATTCAAATTCTACCAATATATTTTGTTATATTTTTGAATAATACAAGTAATGCTGAAACAATAACAATGCAAATACCACAGTATATCGCTACAAATAATGTACAGTATAATAAAACACCACAACTACCTGGAAATGGTATAGATTTAACTAATGGATATATTTCTGCAAATGGAATATACAATTCTACACCTTTCATTCAAAATAATAATAGTGAACAAATGAAAGAAACAAATGGTACTAGTTTTACTGCTGCTAATGGCATATATAGTATTACTGCACCTGTTCAAAATAATAACGTTAATGGAATATATGGTAATACTACAAACATGTATAGCACAGGTGTGTTACCACAATCCATTAACAGCAATACTAATGCTCAACAATATGGTAATACAAACAGTAGAATATATAGTAAAAGTAGAAATAAATCATGCCAAGAGGCATATGCTAACTCCGATGGTTCATATGCATTGGATTTTAGTGATACAATGGATATAAATATTTACGGAAGCAGTATTATTCAAGATTTTTGCAATAAAGCAAAGGAAAAGAAATATAATTTTGTATACATAGATTTATGTAATACTGATGTTAATCCTATGTTGTTTGCACAGTGGCACCAAATGCTAAAGCAAAATAATATACAAGTAATGTGGAATTTATCTAATAACAGTTCAATAGATGATAGTACTATTATTTCTCTTGGAAGTTTAGATAATATAAAAGGACTGAATATATCAAATACTAATGTATCATCCTATGGAATAACAACATTATGTAATTTGCTAATGAACAATACTGATTCAACAATACAATTTATTAATATATGTGGAATTGAACTTGATCAAGCAATGAAACTGAATTTAATCAATGCTTTTAATCAACATATAATGCGATGGAAACAAAAAAATAATAGCAAAGACTATGTAGTATTCAGAAATGCAATAATTGATAGTTATAGTGATATTAGTAATTATTCTACTGGATTAAATACTATTAATACTTATATTAATAATGGAGTTAATCAAAATAATGGAATTAATTACAATATTAATGGAATAACTCCATATGGTAATAGTTCTACGACATATAATACTGTACAGTCACAGTTGCAAGTTCCACAGATAGGACAACAATCATATATACCTCAATTATATGCACAACAAAAACAAATTCAACCATCTCAAACAGTTATGTATCCACAATTGCAGATATAGAGCTGTATTATGTTATTAGGTTGTATTCATTATTCATACAACCTATGATTATGGTGTTTTATAATGGAAAATTAAATTGCAATATTAAGGTTATACATATAAATTTCATATGAGTTTTTTCCACGACTTTGAGGTGGAGATAATATAATAAAGATATAAATTATATAATAATAAATATATTTTGAATTGAATTATATAACACACCCCCTTGATTAATTATTAATAATAATATAGTAATATTAATTATTTATAAATGTTTAATTATAAAATTAATAAACTATATATCAAGTGTTATATTACCAATTATGTTATTAAACATGAATGGACATAGTACTAGTAATGAAGATTCAAATACATTGGTACAAGATATAGTACTTGAAAAAGGATGTGAGTTTACAATTAAACTACATGATAATTTGCCAGAGTGTAATCACTTGAATAGTAAAAAAGCGATGTTATATATTAAGCCAAAATCGTACGAAAAAGTTAATCAGGTAAGAATGGTAATGAGGAATACACCATGTTTATTGGGAGGACCAACACACACCATTACTGTAACAGGAAATAATATAATTAGTAAGAATAAAGTGAAACATCTTTGTCTTAGAGGTCAATTCCCAGCATTAACGACAGTAGAGGTTCTTAATGATAAGATTTTTTATACAAAGATTAGGATAAAGATTTCTCGCAAATTATCGCAGAAAAACAAAATAAATATTGGTGATTAGTTATTGAAACAATAGAGAATACTAAATATGATTTGAAATAATCATTGCAATCTAATATTGAATATTTTGTTGATGAACATATTACATATCTTCAATTTATTAAATATATACATAAGAAGAGCTAGGAGATTCTGATCATATGAGGACAATATTTTATGATAATGACGACATAAAAAATATTCGAAACATTAAAATTAGTGATATTGAAAAACATAATATAACAGATGAAATAACAAAGATTATAGATAAGTTATATAGCTATTGTTTTACAACATTTAAAAATCAAATAAATAAATTTGTTGGTAAATCTAATGTCACAATTAATGAGTTTATAGATAGCTATCATTGTATAAGTACCATAAAAAACTTCATCGAAAAAAAATTATTATTTCATGATGTTATGCTCGTATTATAACTTGTGTTCGCAGTTGTTTCCATGTGAATACCTGTTATGACATCATAATTAGTCTAGTAGACACAATGTATTATAAAATTTTCCTTTATAAATATGATTTGAAACATAATAAAGAATCTAATAGTGCTAAATAATATTTATACAGATATAGTGTATTGTAATTCGTAATACACTAATTAATTTATACAAAATATATTATAAACATTTAATATTAGTGTCATTATATTCGTCAATGTGTGGTATATTTAGTTGAGGGTAATAGATTGTAAGTTAATAAACACTAGAATGTTGGTATTGAAGAGTTAAATGCATTATTATTTTAATAATGTGCACTATAACATGTAAATAAAATTATGAACTTTATTCAATTAATACATATGATATGGTTTCTACCACATTTTGATTACATTATCATAACGAAGTAAAAATAAGATGTTATATACTCAGGTTTTAGTTAACTATTACATTAAATAAATATAAAAATAGGTAAAATAATATGTAGTTCTTTAAACTGCTTTGAATTAATTATTACTCTTATTATATTTAAAATTTTTCAAATATTTGATATTTCAATGAATAACTTTAATAATGCTATGAAAAATTAATTACAACAAACATTGTATAAAAACTTTACCACTAGATGATATACAATTAAACTTTGTAATAAGCAGTAAAAATTAAATAATATATTTTTTAGAACTTCAATTATTTATTAAGTTATTGCATGTAAGTCATGAGAAAATACAGTATATTTGGATGTATTAACGAGTTATTAATAAATATTAGCTAATATAATAATAAGTTGTATTGAGTTTATGAATTGTATGATAATTAATAAATTTAAATTACTACTAACTAGTTATTATTTAGTAATTTGTTGCAATTTTGAAGTAAATGCAGAAAAAGATGATTCTACAACAGTTAATAAATTAATGGAAAATAGCGTATTAGAAGAAACAAAATAAAAACATCTAAAACTACTGAAAGTGAAAGTTCTGATTTAATAAAAGGAAATTCACAAGAAAAAAATATGTGAAGTATTAGAACATTGTATTTTGAATTTCATAATTGATAATGAAGAAAAAGAAAAATTTAAATTTGCAATAAACAATTTAAAACAAGATGGTATACAATGTAAAAATATTAATGCTGTAAAACAATGGAAGAGTGTATTAGAACGCATGTTTGAAAATTATCTAGAAAGTAATAAATACTTAAAAGAACAAATAGAAAACATAAAAAAATCATTAATGTAAAATTAATATTTTAATCATTATTCTATAATGCATTAATAACTATTATGGTTATTATCTTATTAATTTATGTATTGAAAAAATTATCGATTAAATGATAAATATACATGCACCAAAAAATTTTATCATAATAATGCTTGCATACCATAGTGAAACATGTTAACATGTTATTGTCTGATATTGATTATATTTAGACATGCGGGCATAGCTCAGTGGTAGAGCACACCCTTGCCAAGGTTGGGGTCGTGGGTTCGAGTCCCATTACCCGCTCCATTTTTTTAACACAAGGTGATATAATGGCAAAGAAAAGTCCTGTAATAACGATAAAAATGGTAAGTTCTGCTAATACTGGATATTTTTATGTTACTAAAAAGAATCCTAAGAACTTGACAGAGAAATTAGAGTTAATGAAGTACGATCCTAAAATAAGGAAACGTGTGCTTTTTAAGGAACATAAAATAAAGTAGTGTATGGGATTTAATTGTGGCATTGTAGGATTACCAAATGTTGGTAAATCTACTCTTTTCAATGCTTTAACATCTACTTCCCAAGCTGAGTCTGCTAATTATCCTTTCTGTACTATAGATCCTAATGTAGGTAGGGTTGCTGTCCCTGATGATAGGTTGTATAAACTCGCCAGTATTGTGGATTGCAAGAGTATTATTCCTTCACAACTTGAGTTTGTTGATATTGCTGGAATAGTAAAGGGTGCCAGTAAAGGTGAAGGATTAGGTAACAAGTTTTTGGCTAACATTAGAGAAACAGATGCTATTCTGCATGTTGTCCGATGTTTCGATAATGATGATATAGTTCATGTAAGTGGTGGTATTAACCCTGTTTCAGATATTGAAACAATTGAGACAGAGTTATTACTAGCTGATTTAGAGAGTGTGGAAAAACGTCTGCCATCAATGGAGAAAAAGCTGAAGTCCAGTAAAGATAAGAATGAACAAAAATTATTTGATGCTTTATCATATGTATATAATTTTTTAAGAGCTGGTAAACTCGCAATTGAAGCTAATATATCCGATAAGTCAATTTTAAATCAATTGCAATTGCTTACAACTAAACCAGTAATGTTCATTTGTAATGTTTCAGAAAAGGATATAATATCTGGAAATAAATATACAAGTGCAGTAAAGTCAAAAGCTGGTAATCGACCAGTAGTTATAATATCTGCATCTATAGAAAATGAAATAGCTCAATTAGAAAATGTAAATGAGAAAATGGAGTTCTTAAATTCACTGGGAGTGGAATCAACTGGATTAGATAAAGTAGTCAAACAAGGATATGACTTACTTGGATTAATGACATATTTCACTGTTGGTCCAAATGAAACTAGAGCATGGACAATTACAAGAGGAATGAGTGCACCTCAAGCTGCTGGAGTAATACATAGTGACTTCGAAAGAGGTTTCATATGTGCTGAAACAATCAATTGGCTTGACTACATAGAACACAATGGAGAACTAGGCGCGAAACAAGCTGGCAAACTAAGACTGGAAGGGAAAGAGTACATAGTACAGGATGGAGATGTAATGCACTTTAGATTTAATGTTTAATGATTTTATTAATAAAATTTTTTTATATAAAATATAAACATATTCAAAGTAACTAAAGTTGATGTTTCCATTGTAGCGTGGTATTTGGTAGTGGTGCTCTATGTAATTTTTATTGTAAAATAAAATGTGTTATGTTGCAGTTTCAAAATATAGTTGAATATTAATAAGATATTCCGAGACGTATTGCATTAATGATAACAATTAATTTAATAAACACTGATGCAAATATAAAAAAGATTATGATTACTAGAAAAATATATAAGCAAATTTATTTATATTATATTAAATAAAAACAAATTTGGAGCATCAAAATAAATATGCTAAAACTTATTAACAAATTGTTAAAATGAGTAATATATAGTTATATCTAATGAAAATGGAGTTTTCTGACACTTATTTTTATACGTATAATTTGTGAAAATATTATAAGTTAACATTAATATCAGTATTAACAGTTTTAATGCTAAATAGATTAATATTAAATTACATCCAGAAACTAACAAACTATTATAGTGATTATTAAAATTACTTGTTATTTGTCACGATTATATGCATACGCAGTGACTATAATGAAATAGTATTCCCCAGTGCTATTGCCCAAACTTTAAATAAATTAGTTATTATTATTTACGTAACGTATTAAGAATTCTTTAGCTGCTTTGGTTTCGGCTTCTTTTTTGGAGAAACCAGATGCTTGAACAGTATTACCTAGTGCTGTTACAGATACAGTAAATAACGGATGATGTTTTGGACCAGTTTCAGATATTAATGTATACAGAGGAACCTCATTTGAACTAGCTTGTACTATTTCTTGTAATTGAGTTTTAGGTTCCTGATCTTCTTCCCTATATTTCTTGAATATTGGTTTCCACAATCTAGTTACTATAGTTTCAACTATTTTATAATTCCTGCTACTATCTGTAAATATTGCTCCTAAAATTGCTTCCATAGCATCTGCTAATACTGTTTTATTATTACGTAATGCTTGTCCAGCTGTTCTTATTACTTGATTAACTCCAATTTTTACTGCTATTTCATAACATGACTCAGCACAAACAAATGCAGATTGCATCTTAGCCATTTCACCTTCACTGCCTTTGGTTGTTCTATATATATACTCAGCTATTACTACTCCCAATATTCTATCTCCTAAGAATTCTAGTCTTTCGAATGGTATAGCACTTTGCTTTATACTAGAATGTTGTAATGCATGCCTTAATAATTCCTTATCTTTGAAATTGTATTTTAATGATTCTTCTAAGAATTTCAATTGCTGTTTAGGAATGAATAGTGTATTATTAGTGTGTTTTATCTCTTTTTTCTCATCCATTATAATATACTAGTAAAAAATCTTTCAAATCTCATTGAGAAAAACCACTTAAATACCTGATACCATTCGCAACTACTAGAAAAGAATATCCATTTAGCTTTTCCCATAATTCTCTCAAGAGGAATAAATCCTACATACTCCATAACCCTACTATCTTGGGAATTATCCCTATTGTCTCCCATAACAAAATAGTGTCCATCTGGCACTGTAAATGGACCTACATTGTCTAATCCACCGTGCCCAAAAGGAAACTTCTTAATAAATACATGTTTGTATCCATTTGGTAATTCTTCATTATATTTAGTATATGTATCATAATTACCTCTATCCATTACGGAATAACTACCTTCTTCAGTTATTTTACAAGGTTTATCATTAATGTTTACTACACCATTTATTATTTGTACTTTGTCTCCTGGCATTCCAATGATACGTTTTATGTAGTTTTTATCTTCATCTTTTGGATTTCTAAATACAATAACATCTCCCTGTTTTGGATCATTTGTTTTCATTACTCTGTGTTTAAACTTAGGTAATGGAAAAGTAAATTGCCACATTCTAAATGAATCATTAGTATAACCATATGTAAATTTATCACACAATAAGAAATCACCAACTAGAAGAGTAGGAATCATTGACCCAGATGGTATTTTAAATGGTTGGTATGCAACACTAGTAATAATACCAAAAGTAACAAATACTTTTAATAAACTTTTTACATTATTCCATATTTCTTTTCCTATGGAATTAGTTTGCTCATTATTTAATTTACTCATGATTACACCTTTTTAATTAATTATCATTGATCCAATCTATTAAATTATTAGATGATGCAAATCCAGAATGAGATGCAGTTTCGGCACCATTCTTAAATAACACCAAATGAGGTATGGCAGATACTGAATATGCAGATGCTAGCTCTGGAAACTGATCAACATCTATTTTTATTATTAATAGACCATCTAATGTATTACTAACTTTTTCAAGCAATGGTATTAGCATTCTACAAGGACCACACCAAGTAGCAAAAAAATCCACTAATACATTATTATTTTTTTCAAGAATATTATCAAAGTCTTCAATTACATTATTCTTGGACTTTACTATATCTTCAAAATTTACTATCATAAATTACACTCCATTTTATTCTGATTTTAATTTTTCTACTTCTTTTAATACTATTTGTTCCACAATTTTCTTTAGGTTTTCGTCCATCCATTTCTGAACATAATTTTCTACTATAGTCCTCAGAAATTGTTCTACTGTCATGTTATAGTTTAAATCATTTATTTTTACTTTTTTTTGTTTACCATAGGATTTCAACGCTTCTGCTAGCTTATTAAATGGACTATTTTGTCCTGGCTCATTTAAAGTTTTATTATTATCAATAATTTTGTTATTATTATTAGTGTGGTTATTACTATTAATTAAGCTATCAATATCATAATTTTGTAATGGTTCAGATTCTATAGTTCCAGATTTGATATTATTACTATTATCATCATTTTCTTGTGGGAATATATTACTAGCATCTAAATTTATTACTTTATCATTACTAATAACTTCCTTTGTTTCATTAGGAGATGATGTAAATTTATTTGATTTAGATATGTCTTCTTCTGAAACATACTTCCTAATAGAAGATAAAATATCTTCCATTGACATATCTTCGTCTTTTTTATTAAAACCAACCATAACTCCTCACTATTATAATACTATCTTTTTATTATATTGCGCAATCCTTTGGGTTTATTATTTTTCACTATTGGTTTCATAGTTTCTATTCCCATTTCTTCAAATGTTGGAATTCCTCTATTGATTTGTTTATTGTATTCTTTTACATAATCAAATTGTAATCCTTTTAATTTCAAATCTTTAGGATTAAACCATCCCAATAATGCCATTAATTTACATTGTTGTACATATCTCTCATTTATGTTATTGGTTAACATTGTTTTAGCCTCAAATAACTTCTGTTGAGCATCCAATACATCTGTCATGAGTTTAGTCCCAGCAGCATGTTCTTCCTTTATTGTTTTCAATATAGTGTCTTGCGCCTTTATTATTTTCCCTACAGATTTTATATTTTGTTCTATTGCATCTAATGATTCTAATATTTGTACTATATTACTTTCTATTTCTTGATATACTTTTTCTTTACTAATAGCAACTTTAGCCACATTGTGTGATTGCTTTACTTGATTTGCGAATATTTGTCCACCACTAAATATTGGAACAGATAATGCAATAGCAATACTGGGAATACAACGTAATTGTTTGTTTGGTTTCATAAGAGGATTTACATGATCATATTGATCATATGTTATTTCATTGGAAAATTGCATATCATATTTTGCTTCCAAATCTATTTTAGGTAAAAAACTACCATGTTGTGCTGATAATTTTAGTTTCTCAGCATTATACTGTGTTGTTAATGCTTTTATATTTGGATTATTTTTGGATGCTATATTCAATGCCTCCCCTTTACTGAATGTCTTATCAAATAATTCTTTTTTAGCATCTAGTTTTTCATGAACTTCAACACCGGTTAGTTGTTTTAAAACAGCTCGGGCTTTTTGTTCTTCAGCTTCAGCACTAACAAGTCTAGATTGAACTTCTTCTATTCCTACACTGGCTTGTGCTACATCCAATTCCTTTGCTGTTCCAGCTTCTAACATTTGTTTTGCAACTCTATATGTTTCTTTTCTAGCTTTTAATAAAGATTTAATGTGGTTTATTTTTTTTTGATGCCCTACTATTTCAAAATACTTTGTAGCAACTTCTTGTAATATGTTTTGTATTTTAGCTTCATATTCTTTCCATTTTGCTTCAATTGATTTGTCAGTACTTTTCAAAGTAGCAACATCTGCTCCACCACGAAACAAATTATAATTCAAAGTAATACCAGCAATTTGCTTATTAATATTTATATCTGAAAATCCTTGAGATTTGTTTGAATCTTCTTGTCTATTTTTTGAATAATTATGTTCTGTACTAATTTTGGATTCTGCTTTTATTGTAGGCATTAAATTAGAACGCGCAATATTATGATCTTCATGTGTAGCTGATATTTCAGCTTGGAATTCTTTTATTTGTTCATTATTTTTTAATGCATTTTCCATACATGTTATTAATTGTTTAGGCAATTTTGCTGGCAAATAAGAATTTATGTGTTCTTGTACTTTAGATCTATTTTGTGTATCTTTAATTATTTCATTACGTGCATTTTGTTTTAATGTATTTAATAAATTATCTGCATTATTATTATTTAATTGTGTTTTGCTTTTATTTATATTTAACTGATTTTGTTTCTTATTATTAACATTGTCATTATTGTCTTTATTAAAATTATTATTATTTAATTTTTGTGTATTATCATTTGCCTTTTGTATTCCACTATATTCCGTATTACCATTTTCAATTATTAAATTTGTAGTTAATAAAATTGAGCAAATGTATACAAATCGTTTATAAAACATTCTTATTATCTCAATTAATTAATCTATGATTAGAATAGCATTAATTTAATATAAATGCACTTTTAATGTAAACGTAAATATAATTGTTATATTATGAGAAACTTACATATGTTATGTAGTACTTTACAATAAACACATTAAGATTCTTTTATTACATATAAATAATAAGACAAAGATATTATATTCTAATTTTGGTTAAGTTTTGTGGTTTTTAATATTTTCGAAACTGCATCTGAAAAATTAGGTATTATATATCCAAATATATTATTTACATTTGATTCCTTTTCTTTTTTCTTGATTAATTCTAGTAATAATCCATTAGTCCCACATAATATTACTGTACTTCCTAACTTGTTTGTTGCGCTTACAAATTTTTTTAGTAATCTAAATGCTTCACCATCTAAAAAAGGAACATTTTGAAAATAAAGAATAATAAATTTTGGGAATGTATCACGAGATATGAACGTTTTCCTTATCATTTCTAGTAAATTAATAGATAAAATATTTTCAATTTGTATTATTTCTACTTGTTCGAATATTTCCTTAGAAATTTTTTGAGTATTTAAATATCCATATTTATTAGAAATAAATTCTCTGACAATACTATCATGATCTTTGTTAGTATAGACTGATGGATTCTTAATATTTATTATTCTCCGAGAAAATGTAAATAATGACAATACAAATCCTGCAAATACTGCTGGTACAAATCCAAAATACAAAGCTATATTTACTGTAGTCCAAAATATATACTTTTCTTTATTTTTAGAGACCATATATTGTGTTATATCAGCATTACGAATAACAGATACTGATAACATAATTAATATGGATGATATAGCATATGTTGGAATATAATTAAAAATATAATCTTTGTAGCACAAAATAATATATAATAATAATCCAGTAATTAATATTGATAGTAGCGATTTTGATTTAAAGTGTATATTTTGAATTGATAATTCAGTATCTGGAGATATAAATAATCCACCACAACTAACTGATACCAAATTTGATATACCAGTTAATATTAATTCCTTATTTGTTTGTAATTTTTTGTCTAGAGTAATACTAGTTCCAATGCTTATGCAGAAACTCACTTGCGATGCAATAACTAATGATATAGCAAAAGCAAAAATAACCAAATTTCCTAATACCGTTTGTGAAGGTATATTATATGATAGTAAAAATATGTTATTACTATCTAAACAATTAAATAATCCTATACCAATTGTTTTTATATTAAGATATTCAAGATATGGTAATAAATTAAATTCTGAACATAGCATGGTTATAGCACATAATAGTATATATATAAAAAATGATATATATCCCTTAAATACCAAGCTTAATAATACTAATAATCCAAAAAACGATATTGCATATTGTAAATTTGATACAGTTATATTTCTAATACTGTTACATAGTATTGCTATATTAGCAAATGTGCTATTAAATATTGCAGGTGTACTAATTCCCAATATGTATTGTATTTGCGATACTAATATGGATATAGCAACATATACATATATTGCAGATAAAAATGCACTAGCAGTGCATTTTAATACCTCTCCGATATTTAATTTCCCAAAAACATATAATATTAAGCACACAAACAATGCTGTTATGAACACTCCTTTATATTGATATTTGATCATTATTTCAGTAACCACTACACATGTTGGAAATGATATTTGACTAATTTGATACCTTGTATTACTTAAAATAACTGAAATAGCAATTGATGTAATGCCGGATATTAAACCTACAATTGGAGATTCTCCACACAATATTGCTAATGATATTAATACTGGAAATAATAAAGCAAATATTTTTATTCCAGCCCATATATCATTGCATAAGTGAAAAAATGAATATCTTTCAACGTATACATTAAAAAAGGCAGGAAATAATTCATTTCTTTTTCCAAATATTTTAGAACGAAACATTCTCCCCACTTTACATCATTGTTTTTTCATTAATATAATATGATTTAATAGTTAAAAATACTTAAATATTTATATCATGCATAATGTGCATGCTATCATAGTCATGAGAAATACATCTGAAAATACATGATATGTATATACAAAACATAAATTTTACAAGATTGTATATAATTTGTAAAAAACAATTACCAATAATAATATATATATCTGTTTTTAATTTTTTATGTATTATTTACATTATTACTAATAATTTCAATTCTAATACTTATAATACACAATTTACAACATTATTTATTTTAATATATTTTGAGATTGTATTAATTACTATTATCAATTTCGTATTATTTTATAAAATAAAATCAATTATAAAAAGACAAAGTAATAAGAAAAGAAAATTTCATAAACAAATAATTATGTTGTTTTCTTTTGCTACAATAATTCCAGCATTGTTTGTTTTTATATTTGCTGTTACTTTTTTCAATTTAGGAATAGAAACATTGTTCAAAAGTCCAATAAAAGATGTAATAGATAATAATAATGATGTAATAGATATTCATTTACAAGATATGCACTTAGCATTAAAGAGTTACACTAATGTTTTAGCTCCAACAATTAATAAATGTATTGACAATAATAAAATAGATGTTCAAACAATAACTGAAATACTAAATAATGAATCAATTAATAATAAGATAGATATAGGAGTTTTTCAATTATATAATAATAATATTAATATAATATCTAAGTCTGTATTTTCATTGTCAATTCAATACATATTACCAAATAAAAATATACTAATGATACCAATGAATAATACTATATCATATGAAATAAATGATTTTATAGTAACTTTACAAAAACTTAATGATAATTTAAATATATTCTTGGCAGTAGCATCTCCAATTAATCAAAAGATAGTTAATTATAGAAATAAAATAAAACAAGCTAGTAATCAGTACATAACTTTAATTAATAAACATTCTGGATTGAAAATTAATTTTCTAATGTTATTTTTTATTATTACAACACTATTATTACTATTAGCAATATTTAGTGGATTGGTACTTGCTAATAATATTCTTGGACCAGTTAATAAGCTGATTATAGCAGTTAATAATATAAGTAGTGGTAATTACAAACCAACATTTGAAGTAAATAAAATAAATAATGAATGGGATGAATTATTAATTACGTTCAATAATATGGTTGAACAATTAGAGCATCAGAAGCAACAGTTAATTATATATAATAAACAGGTAGCATGGAGAGACTTAGCAAGAAAGATTGCTCATGAAGTAAAAAATCCACTAACACCAATATTATTATCTGCAGAGAGAATAAAAAATAAATATAGAGCAGAAATAACTACTTCTCCTGAAGTTTTTAATATGTGTATTGATACAATTATAAGACAAGTAAATTGCATTAGTTGTTTAATCAAGGAATTTTCTGATTTTGCTAGAATGCCAGCTCCAGTAATGGAACCTAATGATTTAATACATTTATTAGCAGAAGTAATATTCATGCAGTCAAATAGTAATACAACTATAGAATTCAAAAGTAATTTTTACAATGAACAATTGATTTGTAAATTTGATGCAACACAAATAAATCAAGTATTTATTAATATACTGCAAAATGCAATTAATTCAATATGTGAATCAACAAACAATTCACAAAGTAATTACATAGGCACAATATTAGTAACATGTTATTTGGAAAATAATATGATTTATATTATTGTTGAAGATACTGGACCAGGTTTCTCAGAAACTGCTTTAACTAAGGCATTTGAACCATATTTTACCACAAGAAAAACTGGCAATGGACTGGGTTTAGCAATAGTATATAAAATTATAAATGATCATGGAGGAAATATTACTATAAGTAATTCTGATACATTACATGGAGCAAAAATAACTATAAGTATTCCTTATATGTTTTAAATGTAAAATTTGTATATTATGTTAATGATGTGCAAATATGTCATAATCATTACTAATCATTAAGTCAAACAATACTCTAGTTGGTAAATAATCAAAACATGATTTGGCGATATCCATTCTGTTTTCTCTCTGTAATAATACATCTAGTTTTTGTTTTATCTGA
>JAFVEL010000032.1 GCA_017475965.1 Alphaproteobacteria bacterium
ACTATCTAAATCACCAGTATCAACACACTGTAATTCAACATTTACAATAGTACCAGTATCAGTAACAGCTTCTATGTCTAACCTACTAGCTTTACTATTTGGATCTTCCTTTTGTGTCTCTGTGTTTAATATTGTTACATCCTTTATAAAAGGATTACTATTAAGGATGGCATTCAATAAAGAAATTAAACTCTTTTTACTATCATCTTGACCAAAGATTCTTTTGAATACAAAATCCATTGTTGGTGTTAACTTATATAATTTACTTTCTTCTATCATATTACCTTCATATTACTTTCTATACTTTATATATTCTATTATACTATATTGATATAAAAAGTGGGAGAGGTAAAAAAATCCATAAAAATTTAACCACTATGTTGTTTTGTTACTTTCAGATTTATTACGAATCAGACAATAAAAATTCATATAATAATTTTGTATAGCATTATAACACAATATATTTTTAGTACAATTGCCCCTATTATTTTAATATTATAATAATATGTTATATAAAAATCTATTGATATAAAGTAATAGATACATTATAACGAATTTATAAATAAAAACTATAATACTTCTAAAATTATTACTTTTATATATAAAATATTAACTTTTACTATTATAAAAATTATCATTGTTTATTTTTGGTATATTTTTTCTCATATTTCTTATAAAAAATTTATTATTTATTAATTATTTTGATGGATTATTGTCTGTTACTTTTGATACAATATTAATATTAAGAGATAGAACCTGATAGAAAATTGATCCTTCATAAAAATAACTTAATTAGTATTGGATTATTGGCATTTGCAACATTAATAGCATGCGTGCAACACAAATATTCATATAAAGTGATGTATGATGAAGATCAATCTAAATCTGAAAACTATACTGATGATGATGTAGTGGATGATGATGAAATTGAGGATGAAGAAGAATTAAATAATACAGAACAGGAATTATCATCACTAAGTAATAAAACGCAACTATCAACTCCAACAAAATCAATGAATAATACTTTTGATATATTGGTAAAAAAAGGTGATACCATTTGCACCATATTAAACAAACATGGTATATCACAAGGAGATGCATTGAAAGTATCATCAGCAATTTCAAAAGTATTTAAGTTAAACAAAATAAGAACTGGCTTGAAAATATTAATAAAAATAACACGTGATAATAATAATGTAATGTTAGATTATTTGGAATTTAAACCAAATCCAAGATATAAAATAATTGTTAATAGGAAACAATCTAATTTTATAGCAAAAAAAGAAGAAGTAAAATTAAAAAAAGTACTGCAAAATGTCTCAGGAACTATAAATCCGAAATCAATTAAAAATTCTATGCAAAAATGTAATATAGAAAAAAAAATGGAAAAGGAGACTATATCAGTATTGAAAAATGTTACTGATATTCCGAATGTTAAGAAACCAATTAATTTTGATTTAGTATATGAGAAATATTACGATGAAGAAAATCGTATTATAGACAATAAATTTTTATATTTAGCAGCTGTAGTTGATGGTAGAATCAAACGCATATATAAATTTAAAAATAATGGTATTGAAGAATATATTCATTCTGATGGGACAATAATTAATAACAAAAAAGGTATTTCAATGTTTATACAACCAATTGCATATAAGAAAATATCATCACCATTTGGGATTAGAATTCATCCTATTACTGGAAGAACCAAATTTCATACAGGTGCTGATTTAAAAGCTAATACTGGAACTCCAGTAAAGGCGTCAGCTGGTGGTGTAGTAACAAAAGCATCATACTTCTCAGGGTACGGAAATTACATTAGTATAAAGCATGCTGGTGGCATGAAAACTGCATATGCTCACTTAAGTAGAATACTAGTAAAACCAGGACAACACGTGAAACAAGGGCAATTAATAGCCTATAGTGGTAATTCTGGAAACTCGACTGGTCCTCATTTGCACTATGAAATGATTAAAAATGGGAAGTTTATTAATCCTTTATCATTTGTTCCTCAGCAACCTAGACATCTCACTGGTAAAACTTTATCTCAATTTAATAATTTCAAGCATTCTATTCACTTGAGAATAGCAAAGTTGAATTCAAGTAATATAAAGACAATAGTATAAAACTTGTTTGTCAAAAAAGTATTGAAGATTGTTTATTATTGTATTAATATAATCTTCATTTGTTCTTCTATATTCTTATGTATATTTTATTATTATGGAAGAGATCTTCCTAGCGAATTAACTCTTTTAGATTATTTACCACTGAGTTCTACTAGGATATATTCATCTGAAGGTGATGTATTAGAAGAATATGCATTGGAACACAGATTAGTAGTACCATTAGAGGAAATACCAATAATAGTAAGAGAATCATTCATAATAGCTGAAGATAAAGAATTTTATAAACATGGTGGAATTAGTATTCAGGGATTAATAAGAGCATTTATTAATAATAATATAAAACATCTTTGGTCTAAAAAAACTGTTGGAGGTTCAACAATTACTCAGCAAGTAGCTAAAAACCTCCTAGTTGGAAATGCTAAAAATATATCTAGAAAAATAAAGGAAGCAATAATGGCATTTAGAATAGAATCATCTATTAGTAAAGATAAAATATTAGAAATATATTTGAATCAATTATATTTAGGTAAGGGATGTTATGGAGTGGCTGCAGCTTGTGAATATTACTTTGGTAAAAATATCAATGCTATAAAACCAGAAGAAGCTGCGTTCTTAGCATCTTTACCTAGTTCTCCAACTGCTTATGTTAATGGTTTAAAATCTAAAGAACTATTAGCAAAAGAAAAGTTAATATTAAAACAATTATATGAACTAGGATATATAACTAAAGAACAATTAAAAAAATCAGTTAATAAGCAAGTAAAGATAAATAAAAATAAGAAAAAACATACTGCATCATATTTTGCAGATGAAGTATTAAGACAAGTGTCTAAAAAAGTATCTCAATCTGCTTTTTTTACATGTGGATATTCAATTACTACTACTTTAAACATGTATATACAGTATTGTGCTACTAAAGCACTGGAAGATGGATTAATAGAATTTAGAGAAACTAAACCATATGTAAAAATAGATTATGGAACAAAAGATTTAAATAAAATCAAGAAAATGTTACCTAATACTATTAATAATATAATACCATGTAAAGTATTACTATATAATGACTATTACTTAAAATGTACTGATAAAGATAATAAAATTATTACAATTGATACTGAATACTTATCATATCCAGATGCTAAATTAAATAAAGATGATGTTATATTATTAATAGAGAGAGATGGTACTTATGATTTATATCAACAACCAGAATTCACTGGTGGTATAGTAGTAATGGATGCCAATAGCGGTGATATATTGGCTCTATCTGGAGGATATAGTTTTGATTTATCAGCTTTTAATTGTATAACACAAGGATTTAGACAACCTGGGTCAACCATTAAACCATTTGTCTATGCTGCGGCAATTGATAATGGAATAAATGCTAATGAATATATAATTGACAAGCAAATAAACATAAGACTATCAGATGGCTCAATATATACACCACGAAATTATGATAATCAATATTCTGGAAAAATAAAAGTAAAAGATGCGTTAATTTTTTCAAAAAATGCAGCCACTATTAATTTAGTTCAAACTATAGGAATGCATCATATAAGAAAACTATTAAAATCATTAGAATTAACAAATAAACACATACCAATATCAGCAGTACTTGGTTCAATAGAAACTTCTCCAATTAATTTACTGTCAGCTTTTTCTATATTTTTGAATAATGGAATAATGGTTTATCCGAGATTTATAAAGAAAATAAAACAGTATAATAATCAATATGTAAATCAATCTATATTGCAATCATTATGTATTGCTAAAAGTAAACAAGTAGTATCTGAAAATACTGCCAATACTATAAATAATATACTACATGAAGTCGTAGAATATGGTCCATCTAGAAAACTATTTCCGCTTGAAAAAAAATATAAAATAAGAATTATTGGTAAAACTGGTACAACTAATGATAGTAAAGATTTATGGTTTATAGGATCATTTACTAAAAATAATCAATCATATATTATAGGAGTATTTGTAGGATACATGATTCCCAAACCACTAGATACTTATGCTTCTAAAGTGGCTTTACCAATTTTTGAAAAATTTATTGATAATTATTTTACATTAAAAAATGATGCATCTTGGATAATGTATTGATTTTCATATTGTGGATTTTAGTAGAAAAATACTACCACTCATTATAATGATATTATTTATTTACTTTCATATGGAAGTATGAGTAAACTGTATAAAATATAATGATTGTTTTACATTATGAACAATATAATATCACTTCCTAGATATATAAATAATAAATTATAATCTATCATATAACTTATCTAGAATATTAAATAAATCTTGCGAAGTATTTATTTCTGGATTGGACATTAATGATCTGTATTTAGTAGCGTTATAATGTCCTTTACAGTAATACATTAAAGTTTTTTTTGCTAATGTTCTATTGATATTTGCTGGATAGTAATCCAATACACATTGTATATTATTTTTTGCTGTATTGTATTTTTCTTCATTACTAATTTCAATTACTTCTCTATTACTTAAAGCATCATCTATGTATTTTAATAACCATGGCTTACCAAGTGATGCTCTCCCTATCATTACACCATCTGCTCCACTTTCAATTAGTGCTTGTTTCGCAGTTTCTATACTTACTATATCTCCATTTACTATTAATGGAATATTAATCTTTTCTTTTACTTTACTTATATATTTCCAATCGGATTTACCACTATACAATTGAGCCCTAGTCCTGCCATGTACTGTTATCATTTTTATACCTAAATCTTCTGCAATGTGAGCAATATTTGGTGCATTCAGATGGTCATTGTCCCATCCTAAACGTATCTTAAGAGTTACTGGTATAGGAACACTCTCTACAACCGATTTTATTATTTCAGAAGCTAATTTTTCATTTTTCATTAGTGCAGAACCAGCTTCAGATTTTACTATTTTCCTTACTGGACATCCCATATTAATATCTAATATTTTAGCTCCCAAATCATAACTTAACTTAGCTGCTTCTGCCATTACTTTTGGTTCCGCTCCTACAAGTTGCACAGCAGTTAATGGATCATTCCTAGTATCCATCATGTTACGTGTCTTATGAACATCTCTAATAGCAGCATAACTAGCAATCATTTCACTATACATTAAGAAATTGCCAAATCTTCTAACAATTTGTCTGAATGGATAATCTGTAACTCCTGCCATTGGAGCTAATATTACACTACTATTTAATGTTATGTTACCTATACATATTTGTTTCATATTTTATTTAAAAAATACAACAATTAATTAATATATCGATAGTACTATTATAGCAAAATATTCAATGATTATCATTAGTTATATTGATGCGAAATTGAAATATACCAATTTTGCAGGAATGGAGAATTAGTATTTAGAATATGAAAGAACTGCAATTTATTATTATATATTACGGACTCATGTCCTTAATAGTTTTCATTTAAATTTGCTAATTTACCAATAATATTATTTTGTATTAACGATATTGTTAAAGTATATGTATATCCAGTACTGTAACTTGCTTCATTAAATGGTTCTTTTGTATCTGATAATACCAATTCATACTGAGTGTTATTATTTATTAATTCAGTTAATGCTTTATTTTATTTCACTATCATTACTATTTATCTTGTCTTATTTATTTATTAAAAAGTTTCCCAAATCTCGGGTCATTGCATCTAATTTATTTAATAATTTCTTATCATTAAATCTATTTAAATGTACAAATATTATTATAGTTTTATTAGAGAAATGTATGTAATATGTATCAGATACATTAGAAATTAAGCAATGTAAAAATTCTTCTATTGGATAATTCATATATTTGCTATAGTACTATGTGTTATTTTATCGTTTACTATCCATATAATATATAATAATTACCTTAGGTTTTTTCATAATTGTGTTACTTTTTAGTATGTTGTGAAATTAATTGTGTTGCATATGATTATGAATCGTATAGTACATTAAATTTTATTGTCGAGAAATTTGCAATATCTGAGTATATAATACAAAATATTTATTTGTAGTGTGGAATAATAAAAATTAATAAATACTATTACGATAGTAAAACAATTTTGGGATAACATTAAACAGAATGGAGTACAAAGTATTGATAATATTGGTATACAATATCATGTAATAAAGAAAGTATTAGTGTGTGTATTGTATTTGGAAGATGCAAACAAGAAAAAATTGTATTATGACCACATTTTAGACAAATTAGAAAACATCAGATAGTACATTTGCACAAATTTCTAAAGAACTAAATATATCCACAAATGCTATCTGAAATATGGAATAACAAAATGTGTTTACAACGACAAGTATTATAATGTAAAGAAAGTTTACGATTATGTTACTAAAAATTGAATACAAAATCTTGAAAAACACTATGAGTTAAGTTACCATGGAATGTTGAGAATATTGTGTTACATTAGTATGCAAATTTCAAAGAAAAACAAAATTTTTTGGAAGTTTTGAAGAGAAATCGTCTAGTACTTTTCAAAATATTTCTAGAGAGTTAAATAGACCCAAGAATAAAGTAAAAAATATATAACGTAACTATGAAATAATAAACAACTATTACATAATAAATTATGATGGTGAATTATATATGAATATTAAGCAAATATATGCTATGTTGGCAAAAGGACGCAGTGTTAAAAATATTAATAAATTATTTAAAAGTAATTAATAATATCTATCAAAAGTTGTACTAAAAAGTACAACATTATTTTTTATACAACAATATTAACAATTCTATTTGGTACTACTATTATTTTTTTTATTTTATTTGCATCAATTGATGTAATAGCTTCAATTGCTGTTTTCTCGGTAATGTCTTTACTAGTATCTTTTGGTAATTCTATTGTCTTACGTAATTTTCCATTTACTTGTATTGCAATTGTAACTGTTTCTTCTTGTATTATGTTTTTATCAAATTCCGGCCATTTCTCATTACTAATGTATTCTTTATTACCAAGTATTTGCCACATTTCATGGCATATGAATGGAGTAATAGGATAAAATACTTTTATAAATGTTTCAAATGCAAATTTCAATGATGTATTACTTGATGTATTAATATTGTCTTCTATTTTATTAAATAATTCTCTTGATAATGCTATTGATTTATTCAAAGATATACTATTATAATTCTCTTCTATTTTTTGTAAATATATATTGGTAATTTTATATAAATCATTATTAATACTGTTTTGATTATTATTATTTATTTTATCCAATATTTGATTGAATACTTTCCATATTCTATTTAAAAATCTCCATGAACCATCTAAAGCTGAGGTATTCCAATCCAAATCTTTTTCTGGTGGAGTATCAGATAATATGAATAATCTCAACGCATCAACTCCGTATGATTCCATTATACTTTGTGGATTTACTATATTCTTCTTGGATTTACTCATTTTTTCTGATGGATATTCTTTCACTTTTTTACCATTATTATCAATTAGTGTTCCATCTTCTAATTTTTCAACATCATCTGGAAATACATATTCATTATCACTATTCTTATATAATTTGTGACATACCATTCCCTGTGTTAATAACTTTTTGAATGGCATTGAATGTTTACTATATCCTAAATCATGTAATACTAACATAAAGAATCTAGCATATAGCAAGTGCAATACTGCATGTTCTACTCCACCTATATATAAATCTACTGGTAATGATATATCTGTTATTTCTTTATTAATTGGATCATTACATTGATTGTCTAAATATCTTAAGAAGTACCAGGAGGATTCAAAAAAAGTATCTAATGTATCAGTATCTCTTATAGCATCACAACCACACTTTGGACATTTAGTATATTTCCAAGTAGTATGTTTTTCTAATGGATTACCAATTAAATTTTTAAAATCTATATCATCAGGTAATTCTACTGGTAAATTAGCTGGTACTTCTCCACATTTTGGACAATGAACTATTGGAATTGGACATCCCCAATATCTTTGTCGTGATATTAACCAATCTCTTAACCTATACTTAGTTTGTCTTTGCCCTCTTTCATTTGTTTCTAAGTAATCGATAATACAAAATTTTGCTTCTTTAGTTGTTTTTCCGTTTAAAAAATTAGAATTAATTAATATTCCATCTCCAGTGTAAGGTAATTCATTATTGTCTGATTGTATTACAGTAGTAATTGGTAAGTTATACTTAGTAGCAAAATCATAATCTCTTTCATCATGTGCAGGACATCCGAATACAGCTCCAGTCCCATAATCTATTAGTACAAAATTTGCTATGTATACTGGTATTTGTTTATCCTTTATTACTGGATGTTTTATATATATTCCAGTAAAGTATCCTAATTTCTCTGCTTTTTCTAATACTTCTTCTGTAGTACCAAGTTTTCTACATTTCTCTATGAATGCAGATACTTTAGTGTCATTTTTACTTAACGTTTTGGAAATTTCATGGTCTATAGATATTGCAATAAATGACATTCCAAATATTGTATCTGGTCTTGTGGAATATACTTCTATATTATTTATATTTGGCACTATATTATTTTCTACTATTTCAAAATTAATTAATGCGCCTTCTGATTTTCCTATCCAATTCTCTTGCATTGTAATGACGTTATCTGGCCAATATCCCTTTAAATCTTTGAGTCCTTCGAGCAATCTATCAGCATAACTAGTAATGTTCATTGACCATTGATTTAATAATTTCTTTTCTACTACTGCCCCAGATCTCCATCCTCTACCATTTATTACTTGTTCATTTGCTAATACTGTATTATCTACTGGGTCCCAATTTACATATGATTGTTTTCTATATACTAATCCTCTTTTATAGAATTCTAAGAATAACTTTTGTTCTTCAAAATAATACTCCTTATTACAGGTGCTTACTTCTCTTTTCCAATCATACATGTATCCTAATCTCTGTAATTGGTTTTTCATACTTGTTATATTGTTATTTGTCGAAATTGATGGAGCTATTCCAGATTGTATAGCGGCATTTTCTGCTGGCATACCAAATGCATCCCACCCCATTGGATGTATTACATTGTATCCCTGCATTCTTTTTATACGCGCTATTACATCCCCTATTGTGTAATTTCTAATATGTCCCATGTGCAACTTACCAGATGGATATGGTAACATTTCCAATACATAATATTTCTTATTTGGATTTGAAAGTATTATATCGTTACTTACTGAATAACTATTAAAGTTATTGATCCATTTATTTTCTACAGCTCGAAAATTATAAATAATATCAGACATAATTAAATATTAGATAGTAAAACTATATATTATTATTTTAAGTCAGTACTATGTACCACGTCAATGATGGCTTGTGCTGTTATTTTATATACGCAAATACATAAATTAATATAATTTCAAATCATTTTAAGTAAAATCATAATTAAGAACTGTATATATCATATATATATTAACAATGTTTAAGAAAATACTATATATAATTTTATTAAATATTTATATATTAAACAATACTTTGTATGCATCATTTTGGGACTTGTTTACCAAATCGAAATTAAAAGATGATAATACACAAGTTCTTGATAGTGATGGAAAATCAATTGAACTAAAAGTTCCTATTAATTCTGATTTGTTGAAACAAATAAAGAAAATAAATGACGAAACTAGTAAAACAGATAATAAAATAAAAGATAGTAATTTTAATGTAATACAATCACAACAAAATGAAATATTAAGTATAATAAATGATTATCATTACGACAAAAATATATTTAGTACATGTAAAAGTAAAATAGAATTAGTAATCCATGATACAAATTCGTACATAGATTTTTATAATAAATTCATAACAAAAATAAGTTCCTCTCATACGATCGATAAAATCAAGAAACTAAGAGAATTAATATCAGAATTTAATAAAGAATTAGAATTATTATCTAAAAAGTCTCTAATAGAATTAAATGATTCCTTTATGACAATTCTAACTGTAATTGATTTTATTAAAATTATATTTAAAGATAACAATGGATTAATAAAAAAAGTACAATTATTAGACAATACAGTTGGATTAAATGAAAACGAAATAAAATACACATTAAGTAATTACGTACATGATTTATGTATTTTATTAGAGCCAGATATTGTTAAATACTATGATGATATATTATCTGAAGTTGATGCAAAAACACGAACGAAGAATACTATTCTACCAAGTCAATTATTATTTATATTGTTCAATACTGTAAAAGGAGAATTATATAGTAAATACGATAAATTATATGAATTATATGTATCTTTTAATAAACATACTAATATTATTAATCGAAAACTAGAAGATATAAATGATTATATAAAATATGACACATTATTAAATAATAATAATACAGATAAAGATCCAGTGAATGATATATGTGTATTCATCAACAAAAGAATTAAAGAAAAAAATAGATACAGTAAAGATGTAATATCAGAAATTGAAAAATTAAAAAATGTAGTCAATAGTATTATTGAATATTTAACTAAATTTGATAAATACAATCCAGATGAAAATATTATTTCTAGCATTGAAGAAAGAAAAATACAACATAGTAACAATCAAGCTAAAACTAGTAATAAATCAGATACTGACGAAAAGAAAGATTTAGATAGTAGTATTGAATCCACTAATACAAATAAACAAACACATAATAAAGAAATAGCTCATATTACTGTAAATAACGATAATAATAAAGATACAAGGAATCTAAATAATAATGATGATACAGCTAATGATAAAGATAGTAATATTAGTAAATCTAATAGTAGAGAAACAGATAAATTGGATAATAATAATGGAAACAAAACTACAAATGATAACAATAATAATGAACATACAAATAATTTAGATAATACTCAAAATATGAATAGTAGTAATAAACATAATACTCAACATAATATTTCTAATTTAAATACAAATATTACAGATAATAATGAAGAAAAGATAAATAACACAACAGATAATACAAGTAATGATCATAAGCATGATATATCAAATGAAAAATCTAATGGTGTACAGCCTAATAACAACGCTTTAGTGACTGAAAATAATACCAGTGATAATATCAATAATGACATTTCAAATAAAGAAGCAACAAATAATGTAAATCATAATAATGAGACTGTAGTAGATTTAGATAGTAACGCTAAAACATCTGCTCACAATCCTTGTTCATTAAAGAATAAATATAATAGTTCTTGTCCTTTTATACTAAGTAAAATTAGGCACAGTACAAGTATTAAACAAATATTTGATGAAGTAAAAAATATGCGAAATGATACTAGATAATAAGAAATTTGTAAAAAATTTTAACTAATACTCAAATTATTTAGTAAAAAATTAATACAATTTTATTATTATGAAAGATAATGGCATTGGTAAGTGTTTGTAGCATTGCAATTTGTAAAGTACAAAGTAAATACAATCATATTTTTAATTTTATCTTGTAATATTGCATATACAAAATCTCATAATGAAAATAATGGTGTTATAACATTAGAATGTGCATGCAATAAAAACAAAAATAATGACACTAAAGATAATACACATGATAATAATTCTAATAAAAATAATACATCAATAAATAATGTAACTGTATTACCAACTAGAGGTAATAATTTATTGTCAGATGATAATATGCCAAGTATATTTTTTAATCAAAATACCAATAATAATGTGCCAAGATTTCAAAATATATATCATCCAAACGTTACATCTGGAGTTACAATGTTACCAATTGGAAATAATAATAAATATAATAGTAACATACCAAATAGATTGAATATGTTACAAAATAGAAACAACAATAATTACAGTAACCATATAAATAGAGTTATTATATTATCCAGTAGAAATAATAATAATATAAATAGAAACAATGCATTATCAAATCAAATCAAACTTAGCTACAATACTAATGTGAATGTAAAAAATAATAATATATTACCAAGAAAAAACATTACATGGATTAGAAAATTACGAGTATCAAACAATATATTAAGGAATATACCCCCAGCTCCTAGTAGTATGCCCAATATTAAAAATAGAAGAATGAAATATTATAATTATCATCCTAAATAACTATTTAGCATAACTAAATAAGTAAAATATTATCAATATTGATGTTAATTATAATAAAATTAGTATCAAAAATGAATCGAATTTATAATATAATATTATTATGAGTATTAGTGATTCATTACATACTGGAAAATGCTAACTTATGATGATTTAATCAATGAAATGAAAAAATTTTTACCAGTAGTTAATGAAGATTTAATAAAAGATGCTTATATATTTGCTCTAGATAAACATGGAACACAAACCAGGGAATCTGGAGCAATATTTTTTTCTCATCCATTGGAAGTTGCAAAAATACTAATAGATTTAAAAATGGACCAAGTAACTGTAGCAGCTGGGTTACTACATGATACTGTTGAGGATACTGATGCTACTTTATCTGATATAACAGAAAAATTTGGTGCTGAAGTATCTAAAATAGTTAATGGAGTTACCAAATTATCTAAAATAGAAACGATTAATTTACAGAATAAACAACATGAAAATTACAAGAAATTATTAATATCAGCTGCGAGTGATATAAGAGTACTAATAATAAAACTTGTTGATAGACTTCATAATATGAGAACTTTAAAATTCAAGAAAAAAAAGAAGAAGAGAATAGAAATCGCAAAAGAAACTTTATCTATATATGCACCTTTAGCTGATAGAATAGGTTTGAATAAATTGAAAGATGAACTTCAAGATATATCATTTTATGAATTATATCCTAATTTGTACAATTCTATTAGAAATCAATTAAAAGAACTATTTATTTCTTCAGAAGAATTAATTAATATAATTAAAGAAAAATTAGAATTAGTAATACAACAATTAAATATTAACTTTACAATTACTGGCAGGTTAAAATCTCCATATTCCATTTGGAATAAAATGAATGTTAGAACTATATCTTTTGATCAATTATCAGACATAATAGCGTTCAGAATAATAGTTGATACTACTGACCAATGTTACAAAGTATTGCAATTAATACACAAGAATTACTCGGCAATACCAGGAAGATTTAGAGATTATATTAGTGCTCCTAAAAATAATCAATACCAATCATTACACACTTGTATTATGGGTCCATTGAATAAAAGAATAGAAATACAAATAAGAACACATGATATGCATACTGTAGCTGAATATGGAATAGCAGCACACTGGGAGTATAAGGAAGGAGGCGGTTCTGGACCAAAAGGAAACAAAGATTATCAGTGGTTAAAGAATATGGTAAAGATATTTGAAGAAACATCAAATATGGACGATTTTGTAAAGTATTCTACTACTGAAATATCTCCTGAATCAGTATTCGGCATTACACCAAAAGGAGAACTAATACAATTACCACTTGGTTCTTCTGTATTGGATTTTGCATATGCTATACATACATATGTTGGAAACCATGCAGTAAAAGCCATTATAAATCATAAGGAAGTACCATTAAATACATTATTGGATAATGGCAATCAAATAGAAATAATAACTGATAAAAAGACTTATCCCGATAGTAGATGGCTAACATTTGTAAAGACCCTCAAGGCAAAAACTGCTATTAGGAAAGCTGTAACTAATCTTGAAATAGATAAAAATTTATTAGCTGGTAAAAATGATTTCGAACAATTATTAAAAGCTAATAATATAGTAATTCAAGAGAAAGAAATTAATAAATTATTAAAATTACTCAAATTATCGACAATCAATCAATTATATGTAGCATTAGGAAACAAAGCAATACTATTACCGGAAGTAGTTGAAAAATATAATACTATTGGTAATAAGAAATTAAGTATGAGCATTGGTGATAAGAATGGCTTATTACATGGAAAAATAGAAGAAGCAATATTAGGTTTGCCAAGGGCTGTGAAAGTATTACCAACAAATTGTTGTTCACCAGTTCCTGGAGATAAAATATTTGGTATATGGCACTATAAAGATAATAATAGCATTGAAATACATAATGAAGATTGTTCAGAATTTATAACTAAATCCAGTAATATTACTACAAAAACATTAGATTTATATTGGAATGGCAGATTCGATTTTTGTTGTCAAAAATACATAAGTAAATTATTGATATCTATATATAAATCAAATGATATGTTACAAAAAATATCTAGTATTTTAGCGGAAAAACAAACTACAATAATAAATACTAAAACAAACGATACATTAAAAGATAATTTAAGTGAAATATACATTGAATTTTATGTAGATACTATTTCACAATTAAACATGATTATTAATTCATTATTGGAACAAGATTTTATAGTATCCATTAAGCGAGTGTAATATCTTTTGCAACAATAGTTATTAATAATATATATTTATTATTTTATATTAGTGATATGTTTATTATGTGTAATAAAATAGTAGATAATATAATAATTGCTCCACTGTTTTTTGTAGTATAACTTTGTGTATTAACAAAGTAACAGATATACCATGTAGCATAATTATTTACATGATACTAAATAATTATATATCGTTAGTATGAATTTATATTATTTATCAACTACTATTACTTTTATTGTGATAATATTTGGCCCATTAAAAAAATTGATTTTTATTTTAAACAACTTGATATTAATTCCAATCAAAACGAGCAAAGTATTTGTAATGATTATAATAAACATTGTAACAAATACGGCTATAAAATGTTTTTAAATGGATTTGGAATAATGATAGATGATGTAGTAGCAGTTATTCCAACAATAATAATTATTATTATAATATCATATATAATGCAAGAATATTGTGTTTTTGGATATTAAAAATCCCGACATAATACAAACAAAATACATTATTACAATATAAAAATGCAATAACATACCAAATAAAATAGAATGCTACC
>JAFVEL010000002.1 GCA_017475965.1 Alphaproteobacteria bacterium
AAAACCTACTTAGTACTTTACTATACTATATTTGTTTTTATTTTTTTTATTAACTATTATTTAATAATATTAAGGTAGTATTGTATTTGAAGGAATTTGATGTGAAGTATATATTAAATACACATGATAAAGAAAAAGGAGCAAAAACCATGCACAATACAATAAAATTTTATTAGTTCCAATAATGTTAATTGGAATAAACAGTAATATGATTTACAGTATGGAAGATAAAAATAGTAGTACATACATAAATAATTATAATCATAATGAATATTCTAACGATAAAATATCTTGGAACAGTCTTGATAAAATACTTCAATCATTTAAAAATAATGAACCATTAGATAATAACTAAATACAATTTATAAAACAGCTAATTGATAAAAATGGTGTGAGACCATAGCATACACGTTTTGATTATAATCATTTTTATAAAAGTGTATGTGATGAAGACAAAACTCCTTGTTTTTACAAGTACGATGCTATACTGGGAGCATCCGAAAAAATAGTACGCTATTTTGATTTAACATTTATGTTTTCTCCAGATACTATTTATGCAATGGGTTAAGTAGTGAAACTTTATAGCACGAAGATATAAATAAGTTATACTGTAATTTTCTAGATAAAGTAAAACAATGCTATAAACAAAGAATTATTTCACAGGGTAAATATATATCATTTTTGAAGTACCTGTTATTTGTTAATACAAATACTATTTTCTAAATTGAGTGGAAATATAAACAATATTAATTTTAACATACCTTTATGTTTTTTATTTTTTAATAAATATGATATGGAACATAATTCAAGATACAATGATATTTGTGATATTAATGAATTACACAATATTTATAAACTATACACATAAGTTATTGAAACAATGATTCAAGACTTATTTGAAGTATTAGTACTTAATAGTAATGAATTGTGTAATAAACCAAACACTACAAAATACAATATATGATCCAATAATATGCGGTATTTGGAGTGCTTACTATTGCTTACATACAGATGTATGTAATTATCCATATATGCAAAAACCTCAAAACCACTCATATCAAAGACTAATACTAATAGAAAATGAAGTTGTCAAAAAATTGATGCATAATTTAATATCAAAGAAACAGTTCTCTCATATAAAATAAGAAACATAATCAAAAATAAGCCATATAGAATATATGATAATAATGAAAAGCATCCTAATCATATAATAATACAGAGTCCCTATGTTTCAAATATAGTGGATAGTTTTATACTAAAATACAAATTTCCTTATGCTAAAAACAATAATAATAATGATAATAAATAAGAAAATATATGGTGTTATATAGTAATACTATATGAAATTGTATTGTGTAAATGTTATGGAAATGATAGAAATATATCTTCATTATATAACCAGTTTAATATTAATATCAATATTTGTCTTAAATTACTTAGCATTACATGTAATATATAGAAAAACTTTATTTTAACAAGTTCTTTACATAGTAGAAATATGATATACAATGCTTAGATAACTATTTAATTTACTATTTTTCAATTTCACTAACAGTAATATATTTACTTAAAAACCAATTCATAAATCCATATCCTATAAATGAGTTTATTATAAAACATAGTATCATTGAAATCATATAACTACTTACAAATGAGAAAACCAATTTAGCAATACCTATTGTTGGTATAATAGATAATATTGTAAAACCAGTGAATGACACAGTAAATTTATTACTAATTGTTTTCATTTCAGTATCTATTGTTATTCTTTTATATGGTTTAAACATTATTTTATTAAGGATTATGGTGTGAATATAAAAATACCCATAAACACAACATAATATTCGTAATAAATTTAATGTAGGGATAGTACTATCACTAAGTGATGTAGTTAAACCTTTAGATAACACTTCCAAAAAACTAAATATAAAATCCACGACAAATCCCATACAAAAACCAAGTACAAATGCATAAATAATATATCTAAAATAAATATACTTGAATAATTTAAATGAAATCATTTTTTAATATAATAACAACTACTTCTTATATACTATACTAACATATAATTATTAAGACTCACAAAAAAATTCATTAATTATTACAAATATAATAAAAGTTTACATAAAATGCATTGACACTGCTAGAGATTGATATGTTAGAATAAATATATAGTTTTTTAAACAAAATTAGTACATATTGTTCAAATTAATGGCCAATAATGCTATTTTGTTTCTTATTGAGAGAATTGAAAAAATGTCTTTTAAATTAAAAAGTATTACTACACTAGTGTCCACCGCTATTATGTTAGGAATTTCATTTGTGAGTGCATCTAACAATAATAATATGCTAATTAATAATACAAGTAATATTAGTAATACAGAAAAATCAGTTGCAAGTACATATGAGCAAAATGCAAATAATAGTAATACAAATGAAACTGGTAACAGTGATTTATCAATTGTTACTAATAATTTTTGGCATAATCAATATCAAAAGGTGCCATATAATCCTTTAATAGATCATGCATTGTACTATATGTCTGACGTAATCGAGAATAGGCCAGAATACAAACTAGCTCCAGATGTTCATAATTTTTTTACAACATATTTAACAATGTTAGCTAATTCCCTGCCAAATAATACAATTAATATTATGTCAAAAAATAACATAGTATCGTTACTAACTAATGCTAAGAAATTGGATTGTCAAGATAAAATGTTTTATCATAGACGTCCCATCTTTCCAGCACGTACTAATTGTAATTTATGTCATGACGATCAATTAGTAAATAACTTAATAGATCGGTTGAATAATTGTTCAGACAAAGAATATATTATTCATGATACTAATCTTGATTATTTTACAAAATATTTATTATTGGAAGATAATGGTATATATAAAAATATAGGTTATAATAATTCTCCAAAATATACAGGTATAATTGCTGGAATAAATCAGATGCCATATTATGATTCAATACATTCCATTTTACAAAGTACTTATGATAAAAAGCATAATAAACTAAAATATTGTGATAAAAAAATACTAACCATTATTAAAAAATGTTTACTAATTCCTTATTTGAATAGATTTTTCAATGATAAGAATACCAATGATTTGTGTTATCGTGTAACTCATTTTAGTAATGGAAATGATTACGAGGTTGATTTATTCATAAATAACTTGTCAGATGAAAATAGTAATGGTTTAATATTAAGACTACATGAATACAATAGTTGTATTACTTGTGAATTTAAAAATTTTCGTAAATTAAGTCCTCATCAAATATTTAAATATAAATTGACACAAGACGAATATGAAAGCAAACAATCATAATTATTAATTATAAAAACGTATTGGAATTATGAGTAGTTTTAACAATACTTGTAATTCCTATTTGATAACTTTTTAAGTTCTACTACAATTGTACACATCTAAATTTATGTTATATAGTACTAAAAATATATATTGATTGTTAATACAATTTCAAATCATATTATAATGGTATTCTTCCACATAAAACACTACATTATTTGTATTTAATATTGTATAGGAAAACAAGAAATAGGAAAAATGGTGCGCTCTGAGGGAGTCGAACCCACGACCCACAACTTAGAAGGCTGTTGCTCTATCCAACTGAGCTAAGAGCGCATTCCTAATAACATTGTAACATTAACATATCGTGAAGTCAAATAAATAAATTCATATTAATATATTTTTAAATTATCCTTTGAATCCTTTACATATTATATATAATTCCGTAGATTGTTTACGACTAGATTTTGGTTTAAAATTAAATACTTGTTTAAAACTGCGTTTTATTTCTTGTGTTAAATCATTAAATGCTCCTCCTTGGAATACTTTAGCAACCATTACTCCATTAATATTTAATACTAATTTTGAAAAATCATATACATGCTCTAATATATTCATAATTCTCAAGTGGTCTACTTGTTTTATTCCACAAGTATTTGGTGCCATATCACTTAATATCACATTTACTTTACTGTCATTTAGTTTATTATTAATAATATTTCGGCAGTTATTATCTAAAAAATCTCCTTGTATAAAATCGACATTTGGAATCGGACTCATTGGTAATAAATCAACTGCAATAATTTTTTTACAAATATGAGATATTACTTGCGACCAACCTCCATGTGCAGCCCCTAAATCAATTATTATTGATTCACTATTTATAATCTTATATTTCTCTTGAATTTCCAGTATTTTAAATGATGCCCTTGATCTATAACCATTTTGTTTTGCTTTCAATACATATTCATCATTGATTTGCCTATTAATCCAATTTCTTGAAGATAATTTCAGATGCTTATTTTTTACATGTTGTTTTAACATATATATTATATAATTCGACCTTCTAATTATATTATAATCAATTATTGTATTATATTTTAATACACTATCGAGGATTTATATATTATCTTTTAAGAGTTTATTTTTTATTATTTCTTTGTATTTCTTTTTTTAATTCAAATCTGTGTCATTACTATTTGATAGTAATTTCAAATAAATAAATAATGTATTATAACCATCTATTGATTCAACTTTTAATGTCATATATTGATATTTCTTTAATAATTCATTAATTTCATTAGATTGATGTATGATATTATTCATTGCTTTAGTTGAAACAGTATAGCTCGCTAATTGGAATATTGGTATTACATTAATGTGGTTATTATACACAAAATCTACATCCATATTAGCAATAATATTTAGTTTTTTTATTATTAATGGAACTAATATATTATTAATTAGTCTTTTTCTACCAATTTTTTTGTAAATTTTACTTATATCATTCTGTTTAGGATAATTATCTATTTGTGAAAATTTTGATATAAAATGCTTACAATATTTTTCCACAGATGTAAATAGAAAAATATTATTAACTTTTCTTTTTTTACCTTTATCAATAACAGAAAATAACGATGATATAATACTTACTATTAATAATTCGAATATAGAAACTTTATGACCACTATTATGTCTGCCATAAAAAACAACAAACTGTCCATTAAAAATGTAATTAATAATTCCATCAATAATATATATTATAAGCAATATACCAAAAACTAATGCAAATATTATAATAAAATCGTAAATTGCTTCTTTTAAGGAATATCTCATAATTTATTATTAACACTAATATTTTCTTTTATTACATTACTTCTCAATTTGTTGTGAAACACTATCTGTAATTGATTGGTATTTCTCATTATACTCTAAAAATGTTTTGAGTAGAATTTCTTTGAATATTGAGTTTTGATTGCAGTATTTCATATTAATAGCTTCATATGTACTATATAATCATATCTTAGTACGGAATTACAGAGTTATTATTATCAATTTCAAAATTGTCTTGGTATGTTGTTAAAGCATTTGTAATATTATTTAGATGATTTTCAATATTAATAACTGGTAGTGTAAATTTATTTATAGTAATTGGAATATCATCTTGCCAATTTGGATTCCATATCTCTAAATTAATTTCAGATATTTCATTTATCATTTTGTTTTGTTGTAATATTAGTGCTTGAGTTAATACATTTGATTCTTTTCCAGATAAAATACTACTTTTACTTATTTTATTTAGAGAATATTTTTTTATATTAATGGTATTATTATTTATTTCTATTCTATCA
This sequence comes from Alphaproteobacteria bacterium, assembly GCA_017475965.1. Classification (GTDB taxonomy): domain Bacteria; phylum Pseudomonadota; class Alphaproteobacteria; order RUG11792; family RUG11792; genus RUG11792. The sequence continues at coordinate 5,670 of JAFVEL010000002.1, forward strand.
CAATGTGTTTTGATAATTATATTATTATTAATATTAGTTTCAAGTAAATTATTATTTAGTATATAATCAAAATTATTATTAATAATATTTGTATTAGTGTTTAACCAATATATAATTTGCCGAAATTTTTTTAAATATAATGAATCTATTTTAGCAGTATTATTCAATATATCATCATATAATTTTTTATAATTATCATTGTAATAATTATAAAATATCTTTTTAAATAACGTATAAATACCATCTTCATCATCTTTGTTACGTTGCTTTAATCCTAAAACATTATTATAATAAAATAATTCACGATCATATATTAAATTCCTAATATCACTGCCATTCAATACTATTAAATTATTTGAAATTTTTGGCAATACTATAGTATTATTATTACTATTATTAATATTGTTTATATACACATCATAGTTATTAAACAATAAATTACAATTATTATCTACTTCTAATTTATTCAAAATACTACTTTTTATTGCTGTTTTACCATTAACTATCAATGAATATAAACAATATAATTTCTTACTATTATTCAATATGTAATTAAAAATATTATTGATATTATGTTTGTAATGCATGTTACTAAGCCATAAATTATTCTGTAATTGCCATGTTTCATTATTCATTGATAAACAAAAAACAACATCACTGTTTTGTATACTATTTAAATGTTTAAAATCACAAATTGTAATGTTTTTATCATTTGTTTCAGTAATATCTA
>JAFVEL010000003.1 GCA_017475965.1 Alphaproteobacteria bacterium
ATAATAATATATTTTTTTATATTTTTTTTATGTCTTTTATATCTGGTAGTCCAAATAATGCTTATTTAATTAAAGATTTATTAAATAAAAATATTATAAATATTAAAGAAGCTAATAAATATATTAAATGTAGTTTTTTTAATAATCCTTTATTTTTATATTCTATGTTATCTAAAATATTTAATAAAAAAATAGCTATATATATTATAGTAATTCAAATACTTTCTAATTTAATTATTTACTTTATAAAACCAATTAAAAATAATAATATATATAAAATAAAACCAATTAATTTTTCTACTTTAATAATTAATTCAATTAAAGAAGGCATTGATGTCTTTGCATCAGTTTATTTAACTATTATTTTATTTAATATATTAATAAGTATTTTGCCATATTATTTTAATAGTATTATTGGAATAATTGAATTAACTCAGGGATTAGATTATTTAAGATATTTAAATATTAATTTATTAATTAAAATGATATTAGCAAATATATTTATATCTTTTGGAGGATTATCTATTCACTTACAAGTAAAAAGTGCCTTACAAGACACTTTAATTAATTATAATAATTTTTTATATTTTAGAATAATTCAAATAATATTATCATTATTTATTTTAATCACAACGTTTCGTATTATTATCTATAGTTAAATTAGATATTGTTAGATAATAATCTCTTACATCAGTTAATTCAACATCATAATTTTTATTTGATGAAACATCTAAATCTGTAGGTACATATATTTTTAATAAATGATATGGTTTTATACTATTATCACTTTGTTCATAACAAAATTTAGATCCTTGTTTAGTATAATTACCAGATGTTAATGTCCATTTTTCATCACCATATACTATGTAATTACTATAAACTATAAATTTCTTAGTTGTTCCAGTTTGATATGTAAATAAATAGCACACTATAGAATTAGCATCACTACATCCTTGTATTTTTTGCAAATCTAAATTTATAAAATCATTTTGAATAATCCTAGTATAAGATGCTTTATTTAATAAATCAGTACTATTTTTAGAAGATTCTCTATCCTCATCTTTTAAATCAGATAAAATATTAAAAACAAATATCATAACAACAGAAATAAGTGCTATACTTATCATTATTTCAATTAAAGTTGTTCCCTTACTATATTTTTTCATCAATAACCACCTATCATATTAAAAATATTTTAACACAAAAAAAAGAAGATTAAAATATTAATCATTCTTTTTTTTGTAAAAGTAAAATTTTGCTTAATTTATGAAACAGTAATTGTATAATTGTCATTATATGATGTTACAGAGACAAAGTTTCTAAATTGAACACCTGACTGAGATAATGTCCAAAATCCATAAGTACCATATGTAAGTGCTGATGAAGAAGTATCTGTATATTCAAATATTTTATAGTCATCACTTATAGTATATGAAGCGGAAGAATTGGTATCCCAGCGATATACTCGAATAGTATTTCCAAGTGCCTCAACTTTATAATGTTGCCATTTTTTTGTGGTCCATCTAATTGATGAATTGGTAACTAATTTTGTGCATTGATGTCCACTGGCTGACCATGCTACACAGCCAGACATTGAAAATACATTATTATTTCCTCTCCATAATCCATTGTTAACACTTGAAGCAAAACCACCAGCATCTAATAGTAATAGATAGCCAGAGAAAACATTATCTCCAGATCCAGGATTAAACTTAACCATTATTCCTGCAACATCATCATCGATGAATGCTTCTGTGTCTTTTACAGCCATATCAAAATCAATTATTATATTTTTGTATTGTGGAACAGTATTTCCATCTTTATAATAAAATCCGGTATAATCATTAGTATTAACTGTTTCAATAATTGTATAATTTCCATTAGCATCTAAAATATTTGCATCACTTGTTGAAGATGTTCCGTACCAATTGGCATTTGTTGATGGTCCTATTTTTCCCCATGATGTTAAAGCACTTTGGAAAGCAGAGCTATTTGAACTAGCAGCACTACCGATAGTAATAGTTTTATAATTAGATGTTGAAGTATAAGAGGATGTTTCAGATGCTGACAATGTAACTCTTGCTTGACCAATTGATTTAGCTGTTATTGTAATTTTTTTATTTGTTGTATCTAATGATACTGTAGCATAATTTGTATTATTGCTATTAACGCTTAAAGCTCCATTTCCACTATATGTATAAGGTAAAGTTACTGTATTACCACTTATAGATGCAGTTCCAAATGTAATCGTTGGAATTGCTTTCCAATAAGCATATAATGTTGGGCTACTGGCAAAATCACAGCTTCTTAATGAATTTCCAGATGCATCATAATATTTTGTTCCTCCTCCATTTGCAGCTGTATAATAACCTTGAAAAGCATAATTAGTCCTTGTTGGAACTGTAATATTTGACAAATTATCACCATATTTGGCAGTTATACTTGATGTTCCACCACTTCCACTTTGCTTATTAAATGTTATTGTATAACTATTTGTCACAAATTGTAATACTACGCTCACTTTACCTGCACCAATCGTTCCTGATATTGATCCAGAATATACTTTTTGATATGTATGACCTGTTTCCGCTGTAATATTTTTTATTTCATATGTTGATCCATATGGATGTTGTACATAATAATCACTTACTTGACTTGCTACTTTTGTTCCATTTATATAGATATCTGCTTTTCCATAGTTTGTTATATTTGTTACGCTATTTCCATCTAACATTCCATTTAAATCTAAATAATAATTATTTACTTGCCAATTTGCATATAAGAATAATACTTTTGATGTACCAAAGTTATATTTTCCTATATTTTTTTGATCAGTATATTGTGTTCCACTTCCATTTGAATTTGTTGTCCATTTTGTAAATGAATGTCCTGTTTTTGTAAATGTATTAGATTCTAAGACTACATCATTTTGTGAAATGCCATTAACACAATTATTTATTGTTTGTAATTTTATTGTTCCACTATTATTATCATCAAATACTATAAAACATTTATTTTCTTCCCATTTTGCATAAAGTGGTACTACTCCATTGTCTTCACTTGTTAGATTTTTTACTGATGCTTGATTTTGATATACTACATTTCCACTTGTTGTTGTTGACCATCCTAAAAATGAGTATCCATTTCTTGTAAATGCATTTGCTTTTAAGTTTTGAGACGCATCATATGTAAATTCTTGGTTGCTCATAGTTCCTTGTCCACCATTTGAATTAAATGATACATAATATTTATTTGGATTATATCTTGCATATAAATTATGGTCTTTATTTTGTGTTACTATTGTTGTACTTTCTATTTTTGCTCCTGTATTTATATCACTATACCATCCTGATAAAGTATATCCACTCTTATAAGCATTTGGTAAGTTTCCATATTCACTATTATAAGTTACTTCTTTACTATAAAA
>JAFVEL010000033.1 GCA_017475965.1 Alphaproteobacteria bacterium
CCATTTGCTCCAACTATCGCTATTTTATTTCCAGATGGAAAGTTATAAGAAAAATCTCTAATAATTTCCTTAGTACCAAAATGTTTTGTTAAATTTTTTACTATTATCATATTTTACAATACTATTTAATATATAAAAATACTATTTATATTATACATATATCATACATACTATTATATCAATTTAATATTATGAACCAATATATTAGAATATAAAAATCTGTTGACTTATGTTTAATAAAATATTAGAAAGTGATTAATAATAATTTAGTTTTATCAGATATGAATAAAATTATATTTTTTTTAACAATGAGTGTCATGTGTATTGCATCAACAATGGAATATAACTCATTAAAAGCTATGGAAAACAATAATATTAATTTAGTTGAAGATACTATGAATGATTTAAAAATATCTCCGCTTCAAATAATACTAAATAGTACTTTTAATAAAGATTCTGATGTTCAAAAATTGGATAATGAAAAATTAGATCATAAGATTATAGTGTTTGTAGAAATTATTCTATATAATATTTTAATATTATAGGAACTATATATATTTCATTACTAAGCATTTTAGCACTCATTTTTATTATTGTTAATAAGATATTAATAGTTTTATTTCCTTATTGCCATATTAATTATTTTATTATTTCTTAATAATGTTAAATTAATTTGTGATTCGTTGATACTATGAGTCTCGAGATTACTGAATGTTTCTTCATCCAGTATGCAATCATTATTGAATTTTAATAGAATATCATCTTTCAATATATTAGCTTTATCTGCTATTGAGCCTTCTGTTATTTTGTGTACAACAACTCCAAAACTATTATTATCAATAAACTCATTTATTGATTTAAAATTTGTAGATATTTGATTATTCTTCAAATTATTCAATAATTCATCATGTAACTGTTTAGTACTGTTTCTTAATTCTTGTTTTAGTAGTTTTTTCTGTGTTTTACTCAAGCTTTCTGCAACTATACCGCAAGAAGAACTAGTTTCTATTCTTATTACTGTAGGTAATGCTAATCCTAAACACATCTTAATAGTTGATGCTGGTATAGCAAAACTTATTGGCAAATTTAGATAATCTTGCCATACTGGAATACCAAGCAATTTTCCATCATTATCAATAATAGCTCCACCATGGTTTTCTGGAATTGCACCATCTCCAGTTGTTGGAGTATGTAATACTAATGTTGGAACTCCTTTGATTTTTTTATAAGCAATACCTCCAATAATATTTGTTATCATGTTAAATTTGTTTTTAGCATTATATGTTTGTCTTTGTTTGACAAAATGTTCTCCCTTACATTTTCCTATTGCTACTGCACTGTACACTAAATAATTAGATTCTTCCTTTCTATTATGTAAAACAGAATTATTTGATAGATTAAGGAAATCAAATTTTTCACTTTTATTTGTTTTAATTCGTAAAAATACTAAATTTAATTTAGGAAATTCTTTAATAACATAAGCATCGTATGTTTTATGGTTCAATTCTATTTCCCCATACAATTCATCTGTCTGATTTTTTTCACTATCGATAGCTACTATGTATCTATCAGAATTCATAGTTCCATTATATGTAGTAACTACTATACCATCTTGTGATAATACAACACCACAAGTTACTCCATATTTATAACTTTGCTTTGTTATTCTTGGTTGTATTGCAGAATTGTAAAAATATTCTTGTGGATTGTCAAATTTTCCCTTATCTTCTGTCTTAGTATGAATTACTTCATTTTTGTATTTATTATTATATTGTATTGTTGCATCATAATTGACCTCTTGATTTGGTATTTCATTTGCAATATTATTTATATTGTCATCTGCTTTGTTATTTGTACTATTCCCATCACTAATTGTATATATCAATACTACACATGATGATTTGTTCTTAATTATTCTCTTAAATCTATCGATGTATGCTGGGGAAGATCCAAAATTTTGAATTTGTCTTATCAAATTGGAAGATACTATTCCAATACTTTCTTTATTATCAATATCTGAGTATGATAATGTAACACCAACAACGCATAATATAATAAAATAACACAATCTATTCATAAAATATCACCTTGTTCTTCCAGGTAATGTTGCTACCAATCTAATAGATACTGTTAGCTCTTCCATTTGGAAATGGGGTCTTAAATAAATTACTGATTTATACTTACCAGGTGATCCTGGTACGTCATATACATCTATTCTTCCCTCTCTCAGTGGATACTGAGCTTTTATTTCAGAAGATGCATCATCATTCAGTAATATATATCCAGATATCCAATTATTTAAGTAATTTTCAACATTTTCCTTAGTTAAAAATGAACCGATTTTATCTCTCATTATTACTTTTATGTAGTGTGCAAATCTTGAAGCAGCTAATATATAAGTTAATCTAGCTGATAATGAAGCATTAGCATTTGCTTCATCTGTATTATATACTTTTGCTTTTTGAGTAGTTTGAGAACTAAATAATACAGCATAGTCAGTACCCTTACAATAGCAAGCACATATAAATCCTAAATCACTTAACTCCTTTTCTCTTCTGTCCGTAATTGCAACTTCAGTTGGGCATTTTATTTGGTTATCCCCTTCTGATGTTGTAAAAACATAAGCTGGTAATCCTTCTAGTACTCCACCATTCTCTACTCCTCTAATAGCTGCTGTCCAACTATAAAGTGAAAATGCATTAGTTATTCTTTGTCCTAAAGCATAAGCTGCATTTCCCCAACAGAATCTTGAAGTATCACCAATACCAACTTCCTCTTTGAAATCAAATCCAATTACTGGGTAAGTACTATTTCCATAAGGTAATCTCATTAGTATTCTGGGCAATACAAGGGCTACATATCGTGAATCTTCAGAGTTTCTAAAAGAGTTCCATTTAACGTAATCTGGAGATTCAAATAGCTTAGTTAAATCCCTTGGATACGGTAAATCTTCAAATTTATCTAAATTAAAAAATAATGAAGACACAGAAGATATAAATGGGGTATGAGCAGCAGCTGCTACTCCAGATATCAATTCCAACAAAGCAATATCTTGTGGTTGATTAGTAAAGTAATAGTCTCCTAAAATACATGAATATGGAGTACCACCAAACGTACCATATTCTTCTTCATATACTTTTTTAAATAAATTACTTTGATCAAATTCTATTGCTTTAGTTAAATCTATTCTAAGTTCATCCAAAGTAATATTAAGTAATTTGATTTTTAAACGATGTCCAGTTTCAGTATTCATAACTAAATAATGAAATCCTCTCCAACTCCCTTCCAATTTTTGAAAATCAGGATGATGTAATATTTCATTTATCTGAGCACATAATAATTCATCTATTTCTTTTATTCTTCGTAATAGAAATTGTAATACATTAATTTCTTTCATTGTATCTTCATTATCATATATTTCATTTACAAATTCAGTTATCATTGTTATTGCATCTTCTTCTTGGTTCTTAAAACGGGCCATTTTGCATTCATGTAATATAATATCTATTATTTTGGAATCGTAAGGAATTATTATATTATCTTGCATAATATTTTTATTATTCCTCTATATTAGATTCCATTTCATTTATATTTTCTTTTTCATTGGTTTGTAAATGTAAATTCTCATTCTCTTCTGTTTTTTCGGACTTCTGATGTGATAAATCCAGCAATTCTCTTTTCAATCGCGCTAGATCAGTTGCATTTCCCATTAATTGAGTTAGTATTTGCTCAAGCATATCATTACTATCAAGTTTTGTTATAAGATTTTTTAAATTAGTACGCTTTGTATATAACTCAGATAATGAAGGAACATTTTTAGCTAAATTACTTGGCTCAAAATCTTCCATGCAATTAAATGTTAATTCTACACTAGTCTCTGGAATATCTTCTGATAAATGATTATTAATTCTAATTACAAGTCTAGGCTTTATTATTTTCATTATGTCTGTAAAATTATCTCTATCTACTTCTACAAACTTTCTAAATTTTAAGTCAGGTAAAGGTTTCTCTGGAACTCCAGATAAGTCAGCTAATACTCCAACTACAAATGGTAATTCTTTTTTTTTTATTGCCGCTCCAACTTCTACATCATATGTTATGTGTACTCGTGGAGATCTTACTCTATCCAACCAATGCTGCTTACTATTAGCCATATTTTATACCTGACATTACTAATCCCATTGCTCTTAATATAATATTAATATATGGTTTAATAAAAATCAGTTAAAATTTATCATTATTTAACGATTTTTCCTGATGATTGATAAGTCTTATTAAATTACTTCTATGTGTAAAACACAAAAAGCCAAATATTCCAGCAGACAATAATATTAAATTTAATGAAGAATCAGTTAATAGTACCAATATAAAAATAGAACTAATAAATGACAAAGAAGCAACAGATGATATGTGTGTTCTTTTTAATACTATACCCCATATTAATGCTGATATTAGCGTTAAGTATGGACAAATACCCAATAATACTCCAGCTGCTGTAGCAACTCCTTTACCACCTTTTCCTTTTAACCATATTGGATACACATGTCCTATGAGACATGCAACAACTGCTAAATATAAATATTGATTATTAATAAATAGTATAGATACAATAAATCCCTTTAAAACATCAATTAATAATGTTAATAATGCTAAGGTTTTATTTCCTGAAGAACGTAATACATTTGTAGCTCCAGTGCTACCGGAACCAACTTGTCTTATATCTTTACTATTAATTAATTTAGTTAATAAGTAACCAGTTGGTATTGACCCTATGAGGTATCCTGATACTAAAGATAACAATATATTTTTCATTAATATTACTCCAATAAATTACGTTGGCCTATGTTTATTAATTAATTTTTTTATGTTAATAAAACAGTCCCTTCATATATAATTTTACTCTGTTTCCTAATATTATGCTAATTTTCATAATCCCATCTCATTATCATGTTCAGTAGCATAAAAGTTATTACATGTATTGTTGAGTTCATTTAACTAATATAGTAATGTATCATAAAATATCATCTATTAAAAACTAATACAATATTAATTCACTGTTTTAGTTCTTTCTTCTATAATTTTCTCGTATTTCTTAATGTTTTGTCTATTTTTGAAATCTTTTTTTGCTAGTAATACTATGTCATTAGCTACACTGTTTTTCAAAAACTGACCTATCATGTATAAAACAGTATTTGATGCTTGTTCAGGTTGCTCTATATCAGACACATGAACAAATGCATATTTATCATTAGCAATTTTATAATATTTACTATCTTCTTTATGTAATGTAGATAATATTTCATTTAGTATTTCATAACTTCTTAATGTTTCAATTATTTCTTTTATATTTTTCTTTATATCTTTATTGTCAGGTTGTAACATTAAGTCTTTTTTAGCTATGACAAATTTTTTAGTATTATTAAGACTTTTTATTTGATTTAATATGTCTTTATTATTTTCAATCATATCATCCATAATATTTGTTAGTTCTTTATCTTTCTTTTCAAATACATAATCTTTCTTTACTTCCTCTTTGATTTTGTTCAATTCTGGAATTGATTCTTTATTAATCTTTCTAACCCATACTACATATGAAACAGTATCCACTTCTTTTGATTCTATTATTGGACTAGCTTGATTTTCATTGGTTAAAAATATGGTTTCTTGTATTTCCTTTCTAGTTTCATCATCTGGAACATATTGCTTTATTAATTCATCACTTTCTTTTGTTATATCTTCTATTTCTATAATCTCAGCTCTAGTTTCTTTTGCTACTTTATCTACATCCTTTCCAGCAGCAAAACTATCATCTATTTTATTTTTTATTTCCTTAATACTTGAATAGAATTCAGGAGTATTAACTTTTTCATTTTGAATTATACTCTTTATTTCTTTTCTTATTTCAGAGATATCTTTTTCAACTGGTGCATTTATTTTTTTCAATAGATATATATAATACTTTCCTCCTATTGTATATACACTTGAAATATTTCCTTCTTTTAAGTTGAATATATCTTTTGACACATCATTTGGAAATTCTTCTTTTTTCATTTCCTTTAATAACTGACTATTTGCTAATAGTTTTTCTTTTACTTTATCAGAAATATCTTGAGCTAATTTAGAATGAGCATTATTTGCCTCTTCCTTTGTTGAAAATTCAAATCTTTCAAAGTCTCGAGTTTCAACACCTTTAAACGACTCTTTATTATTTTTATAATAGTCATTTATTTCTTCTTCTGTTATTTGTATTTCTTCGATAAACTTCGTATAATCCATTTTTAATAAAGCAATATTTCTAGTTTCAGGTTTTTTATATTTCATTTTATTATTTTCATAATATTGTTTTAATGTATCTTCATCTGCTTCTTTTACATTTTTCACGTCATTTACATTAAGTATTGATACATATATTGTTTTATTAGATTCATAAACTGCTCCTAATTTATTTCTTATAAAGTCTGGTACTTTGTATCCAGATATTATTGGGTGAAACAATTGATTTCTAGCTATACTATTTTTTATCTGTAATAATAGTCCAGATTCTGATATACCAGATTGTCTCAATAGAGAAACATATAATTTTTCATTAAATACTCCATTAGTTTGAAATTCAGGTAATGAATATATAATATTAGCTAAACTTTTTCTTGGAACTATAATACCAATTTGTCTTATAGTTTCTTCTTCTACTGCCTTATCTATAATATTATTTAATATTACTTCCTTCCCATTCATTTTATTGAATTCCTCTTCTGTTAATGGTTTAGCACCCATTGTTTTTATATTTTGTTTCATTTGAGAGTACTCTCTATCTAGTTGTTCAGATGATATTTTATATTTGCCAACCGATATTGCCGTTTTGGTTTCTGAAACATGTCGAATTATATCTCCGACTCCCCAAAGACCAAAACTCAATATAATAGCAGAAAATAGTATCTTAGTAAATATGCTCTTAGAACTATTTGAAAAAAACTTTAAAATCATTATTATTATTAGTTTGTCAATATATGTGTACAATTATATGGTATCTTATATTGCCCTAAAACTCAACAGAACTATAATCCAATAAAAATTATAATAAATTACATAAAACTCCATTGTTAATAATAATGTAAATAAAAACTAAGTAATCACAAAAGTTATTTTAACAAAAATTAATCTCAAATGTGTAATATTTTTAAATTGTACCAATTTATTATTAAATATTACATAATCAATTATTATAAATTATTTGTAATAATATCAAGTGTTTGCAATTATATATGCTTTCAGTCATGCACATCTTATTATTTATGTATAAAATGATTCTATATTTAAATTCTTTAATTCATTATCCAATTCAGTGATTACAATATCAGTAATGTCTATATTACTTTTATTATAAAAAACAAATATAGCATCACTATTTTCCTTATTTAAAATTGCACTTATATTCATTTTGGTTGCTATTTTTTGTAGTATTTTATTTAATTTTTCGTATATATGAATAGTTAACTTCTCATCAGCACTTTTTATAGTCTGTATTTTTCTATTATATTCCTCAGATATTTGTTTCCAATTATCTTCTAAAGTTGTTATTTTCTGTTGTTTCTTCTTAGAAGATAATGAATTATTTTTTCTTATATTATCATATTTTTTTCTTATTTCCATTTCAGATTTATTCATTTTTTGTAATACATCACTTAGTTTTTCAGAAATAACGTCATGTAATTTGAAACATTGAGCTTTCTCCTTAAGTTTTATTCCATTTAAAATAGCTATTTTATTATTGTTTTCTACATTATATTTATTATTATGTATATTAATTGTTAAATAATATGATATTACTGCAGTTACTATTAGTAATATGCTAAAAAATATTTTTTTTATATCAAACACTATCATTAATATGCTATTATACTTATTTTTTCATTTTAACATTATACTTAATATATTAAAAATAATAATCAATTATGTTATACTAATCAATAGTAAGAGTATATAAGATATAATATGCAAAACGAAATGAGTACATCTTCAGTAATATTACCATCTCCACCAGATATTGTTAATAATAGTATTAACAATAATATTGCGCAAGATTCAATATTGTCATATTTCTGGGATGCCAGTCTACTAATAAAAGTAGTAATATTAACATTATTAGCAGCTTCTATTTACTCATGGGCTATTATTATATCTAAATACTTTACATTAAGAAGAATAAACAAGGAAGCAGATGATTTTGAAGAATCATTCTGGTCTGGCACTCCACTAGACGTGTTATATAAACAACTTAGAAACTCTACTTTTGATCCAATGTCAAACATATTCTGTGCAGCAATGGCCGAATTAGAACAATACAATGCAATGCATTCAAATAACAATAACGTTATTCCAAGAGTGGAAAGAGCTATGAGAATAGCTATTCAAAAGGAAATAAATGAATTAGAAAAAGGATTGTCATTTCTCTCAACTGTTGGAACAAATGGTGTAATAGTTGGTTTGCTCGGTACTGTAATCGGTATATCAAATGGTTTTAAGATAATAGCAGCACAACAAAGTGCATCCATATCAACAGTAGGACCAGTAATATCTGAGGCATTGTTCACTACTGCTTTTGGAGTATTGACTGCCATTCCAGCTGCTGTGGCATATAACAAGTATATTGATTCAGTAAATAGGTATATCAATAGATTAGAAATATTTTCAGATGAATTCGTCTCAATAATTACAAGGCAATACGATGAAGATTAATAGAAAAGCAAAAGCAAATGTTTATATTAATGTTGCTCCACTAGTTGAGGTAATGCTAGTACTTGTTATTATATTTATGATTACTGCTCCTACTCTTAATGTTGGAGTTCAAGTGAACTTACCGAAGACTCAAGCAGCATCATTAAATAACGCAGAAAATAGTAGTATTAAACCATTGATAATATCTATAAATAAGTTTGGACAAATATATTTAGATGATATTCCAATAGATCTTAATGCATTAATTACAAAAACTAAAATTGCCAAGGTTGTATATGTGCGAGGAGATGAAGGATTACCATATGGAAAAATAATGGAAATAATGGGTATATTATCTACATCTGGAGATTGCAAAGTATCACTCATTTCTGAACATCAGCAATCACAAGTGAATAGAGGATAATAATGCGATTTTCGTGTAATGTATCATTAGAGTTTCTGAAATGAAAAAAATTTTTATATACATATCAATAATATTACATATTATATTAATCATAATATCTTTATTTAAATTTAGTGATATGTTTAAAAAAACAGTAAAAGACAATGGTCATACAGTGTTTGATTTTGTATCCATAGGAAATAATAGCACTTCTCCCGTTTTATCACCTGAAAGTGGAAAAGCTAGTAAAACTAAATCATATAATGATAAAAAAGAAGACAATATTATCAAAAAACAAAATAATAATACACAATCCACAAATAATGAACAAGATAATCATCCAGGAAGTAAAGAGAAAGTAACTGAATTAAAAAAGCAGAAAGAACAAACTAATAATCAATCAAATAAACAAGAACAGAATAAAGAACAAGTGACTAAATTGAAACCAATCAAAAAACCAAATAATCAGAAAACGAAACAATTAACAAAAAGTAATCACGATAAACAAAAAGTAAATAAAAATAATTCTACAAATAAAACACAATTCAGTAAAAATAATGGTAAAGCATTAGTTAATTTAAAACAAAATAAGAATTCTATTAATAAACCTATAGATAAAGCTAGTAAAAAATCATTCAATAGTTTTCTAGATAATGTATTAGCTGATGGAGATAATGAAAATACTGGAGCTAATGCTGAATCATTAGGGGAAACACTTACTGCTACTCAAGTTGACCAGGTTAGAAATACAATACGTAAGTGTTGGCATTTTCCAGCTGGATTGAAAGATGCTGATACATTAGTTGTTGACATCAAAATGGAATTAGATAGAGATGGATATGTTAAAAAGGCTGAAATAACAGATAAGAATCGGATGAAACACGATTCAGGATTCAAAATAGCTGCTGAAAATGCACAACGTGCTGTATTGGATCCACGCTGTAATCCATTACCCTTACCTAAAGAAAAATATAATGAATGGAAAGATTTAGAATTAAGTTTTAATCCCAAGGATATGGTAAGTTAATTTACAGTATTTTGTAATACAAAGTGAAAATCACTAATGCTATTTGAAAACAACTCATTGCTATTATTAAATTACACTATGACCAGGAATTTTTCCTTTGTGGAGAATATCTGTTTTTGTTTCTGTTTTTTCTAATATAATTCTTCATTCCAGTCATTTCAATTTGGATTGGTTGAATTGACTCTATATATTTCTTAATTTCTTGTATAATTAAATTGTATAATTTCTCCATACTCTTGTTAAATACAATAACATATTTACCGGTAGTATTTAATAAATTGCTTTCATTTCCTTGGAATGCAGAACACAAATTTGTCTCCAACATACTACTGTAATTCTCAAGTGTTTGTTTTATTAGTTTCACATCATTGATGCCAAATAATTTTTCATTATCTTTATTTAATAAATTACTACTAAAACTTTGCAATTCACCGAGTAAATCCTTTGTTGTTTTTTCTAATTTCACCTTTGTATTTGCTCTCAAGTATTCAAGATACATTTTACTAATTAGTTCACTGTTATTATTTAACAATCCCTGTAAACATGCATTCATTTGTTTAATAGTATTCCCTTTTTTAATACTAATTTCTGTTTTTGAACTACTTTTTTGCTTTTTATTCAAATTTGCTATTCCCTTAACATGCGTATTAAGATTAGACATACATTTTTTATCATTATTTTGCATTCCAAACGTATCACATAAAGTATTTAGTTTCTGCATGCCTTGTGATATCACATTAAAATCGTTTGTCAATTTCATCTCCTGTAATATTGCACTCATTTCATTTACATTGTTGTGTGCTTGGACGAACTTATTTGATAAATCAGCTATGTAACACATACAAACCACAATGCCCATATATTTTGTTACCGTGTTATGTAAATAATGATTTTTACTCGTCAATACATCATTGCAAAATTGTATTAATAATTTAATGTTATAGCCATCAGTATGCTGTTTAATTGGAAACAGCTCTTGGTTGACTTTTAATTCTTTTGCATTTCTTCTTTTAATTTTAACATTATTGCTATTAAATTCATTTATTCCCACGATGGAATGCAACATTCTGTTTTTCGTAGTTGCATTGTCACTATATTTGCTTTTAAGAAAGTTAATAAATCCATGATTTAGGAAGTTATATGGCTTCATTGAGAATACATTAACATTAATTTGATTCACATTATTAAATAATTTACTAAGGTCATTATAACATTTATTCCAAACAGTCCAACAACTAGGACACATGTCCATATAAGTGAATATATCTATATTTACATCAAATTTTCCCATGTAATTAATGCTATAATTACTTGTAAACAACCTCTGTAATATTTGAAATTCATCATGTTCCAAGAATTCACTACAACCACTTTTCTCAAAATCCATTAATATATTATAAAATTGGTTTTTATTGTGGGTACTATCGATATTATTTACAGTCACCATTTGCTTAGTATCACATTGGAAATCATAATTAATATCTATATAACTCGAACAAAGCTCTGTGCCATTATTAGTAAATTTTATTCTAGCATAACCACTATTAAATTGTGGATTATACTTAGCAAACACACTTTCCACATTGTTTACTTGTTTATTATTGTGATGTTCGTTGTAGTATTTATATTTCCATATTTCAAAAAATATGTGACTAAGATATTCAGTATTATAAAAATTCTCTGACAAATCACTATTGTTCACATCATAAAACTTCTGGTATTCTGTTAGATTATTAAACCAAGACTCCATTAACTTTTCCGTAGGCTCCTGGATAATAATCTTATTTTCTCGTTTCACATTATGTTGATTATTATTCACCACATTACTTGTTAGTGCTGAATTCGCACTTACAAAACAAACTAACACTAAAACTATCTTGTAATTCGACATAAATACTACACCGTACTATACTAACTATATATGACGTATAAGAAACATTAACTCAAACCACTCATTATATTATAATAATTTATTTTTAATATGTTACATTCGTAAAAATCATTCGGAATACTAATAGCATGCTCAATATATTTATTACGCACAAATTCATTTTTACTAAGTGCAGCAATTACTCCAAGGAGATAATAATAGTTATTAAGCATAAAGCTTCCAGAAAATTTATTCTTATTACGACAATATGCTGAAAATAGATTACTCATTACTTGTTGTTGCGTCTCAATATCTCCACATAATATTTTATTCAATGTATTTTCATAATCTGAGTTTCCAAATAATGCTTCCCTAGCAACATCATTTTCAGAGAATTCAGTGTGTTCGACCTTAATATCATCCTTTATTTCCAGAACGGTATTCCTAGTTTTCTCAAATAAAGATTGATAATCAAACCACATTGTAAATGGACTATATTTTACTTTAAGCCCACTATTCATCTGTTGTCTCATTGTATCTATCAAACCACTGTAATCATATAATACTTGATCTTCCTCAATATCACCTTCATCATCATTGTCATTACTACTACTGTCAATACTGTTTTTTGTACTATTACTGCTATATTGAGGGCTAGCACTAACCTTCATTATATTATCATTAATACTTTTATTACCCACAAGTGTCCCTGCACTTCCACTTCTTTTTATACAATCAGAAGCCTGTGCAGTATTAGAACAATAACTTAAGATACAAGATGCTAACAAACAATTCAATAATTTGTAATTCATATGTAAACTCACTAAAAATAACTAATCAATGAAATGATATGATTATTTAATCAGGGAGTCAATGATTTTAAATTACATTATATTGAATAATATTAAATTATTTTTAATTATATTACATTTTATCTATGATATAAATTATATTATAACAATATATATTGGCTTATAGGAATAATATACAAGATTCATATAAAATATGAGAAATTTGTATGAGATTTAGTGTTTAGTGATATATTCTTGATAAAGATAATTAATTGATTCTTGTTAAAAAAAATTATGAATAGGATGTATTTCATTCAGCTAAAAAAAACAAGAAGTAGTGTATTTTTTTGAGAAATATAAGAAACAGTAATAATTCTTTAAATAATGTAATTTTTTCTTACAATTGTGATATAATTTGAATGGAATGTTATGTTTAGTGACATATAAATTCTTATATTATATAGTAATATAGATAAGTGAAATACTAAGTAGTGTTAATTAACTAAAAGTATGGTTTCTGATTAGAGTCAATAAACTGAAGAGTATAGTTATAGTAAATACAACAGAGTTGTAATTAATATTCATAATAGTAGTATTATTATACTGGCTAATAATGTTAATAGTGAAGTACTATTAAAGTAGTAAATATAGTTAGATATAAATAATATTGGTGTATATTTAATATTGTTAGAAGTTATTTGTAATGTATATAGATGGATTATATAATAATAAACAGACATGAGTGTATAAAATAAACATTAAGTAAAAACAATACAAAAAATAATAAAATAATATATAATACATATTTCATAATCTAAATACAAAAAAGAAAATTAAATTACATAAAAGACAAATATCACAAACAACAAAAAAAAATAATAGGAATAATATACAATACACTATAAATAAAGATAAATATAAATATAACTATACAGAGTAGGAAGTATTAAAATAAAAAAATGAAACAAAATAATGTAAAAAACAGTAAAAAAGTATTTGACTCCTAATATAGGATATTGTATACTATAAGTGTAGAAATAGAAGAGGTAAAAAAAAGAATCAATAAGAAAGAAGTAAATAGAAACTAGCTAAAAGTTTATTCTGAGAACTTTGGTCATGTTGGTTCGTTTCCATTTGGAAAATGGAGGAATTCAATTGTGAATGAATTAATGTGCATAAAGTTATAGAATAGATAAAAGTGTATCATCCGCTATGAAGTATAAAGTAAAGTTTATGGATGTGTAAGCTATCCTATTCTACGTTGTGAGGTCGGTTAAGTATATGTTTCCAAGATGGAAATCTAGAATGAAAACCTATAGGTTTAGGATAACGTAGACGCTGGAGAGTGACATAGTAAATAGTTGTTAATGGTACACTGGATAAAACTGGATGTTGCCGATGTGGGGGGGGTATATAGCCTTTTTTATCTTTTCTTTCGTTTCAAAATATTTTACTAATTTAAAATTCTTTCTTGAAATGATTCTTTCCTTTCGGAAGTGTAATGTAATGTGAAATTTTTTATTTCAGTTATCATCATTTGGAAGAAGTAATATCTTCAGAGTTTTTTAAGTCATATTTATATTGTTAAAGTTTCACTGCATTAATATAATTAATGTACTTAAGCTCAATTTACATAATTATATATTATATAATTTGTATTCATTACATAATTCGAAGAATTCGAAAAAAGTCTATTCACTTGTTTTCCATGCTAATCGTTTAAATGATTAATATTCTATTCCATGGCGGATAGGGTGAGATTCGAACTCACGGTAAGCTTTCACTTACACTGGTTTTCAAGACCAGCTCCTTAAACCGCTCGGACACCTATCCCATCCTTATTTTAACACAGAATATATTATTAAATCAATAGTTTTTTATTTATAAAAAATGTAAAATTTGAAAATTTTGTTATTTGAAAATTATTAAAATAGTACTATATGAATACTACACTATTATATATTTTGTTATATTTATACCTTTATACAGATCTGTATGTACAAGTGCTATAATGCATAACAATGCAATTTAGACTATTTCAAATACTTTTTATTCAATTGTGAAAAGCTACCAGATATTCACATTTCACTACTAATAAGCAATTAATTATCTTTATTAGGAATATGTTATTAATCACTAAATCTTATACAAATTTCTCATATTTTACATATATCTTATCGATTATTTCTATAATCTAATATATATTGTTATAATATAATTTATATCATAGATAAAACGTAATATAATCAACAACAATCCAATATTCTTCAATATAATGTAATTTAAAATCATTGACTCTCTGATTAAATAATCATATCATTTCATTGATTAGTTATTTTTAGTGAGTTTACATGTGAATTACAAATTATTGAATTGTTTGTTAGCATCTTGTGTCTTAAGTTATTGTCCTTATATTTCACAGGCTTCTGAAAGTGTAATAGTAGAAATAGGATCAGGTAATGAGGATGTGAAAAGGAGACTAAGTGATGAGGATAATATTAACAACAGGAAACAGCATTCTGAGAATGGTAGCGTAAACAACGTTAGTAACCAGTATGGTAATATTGATGACAACGATGACGAATGTAATAGCAAAGAAGATCAAGTATCATGTGGTTGGATAGAGAATA
This sequence comes from Alphaproteobacteria bacterium, assembly GCA_017475965.1. Classification (GTDB taxonomy): domain Bacteria; phylum Pseudomonadota; class Alphaproteobacteria; order RUG11792; family RUG11792; genus RUG11792. The sequence goes on from JAFVEL010000033.1 coordinate 15,437, forward strand.
TCAAAAAACAAATGAATAGTGGTCCCAGAGTTGAATATGATCCTCATACAATGTGGTTTGATTATCAAGCATTATTTGAGAAAACTAGAAATGCTGTTCTGGAAATAAAGGATGATATTAAGGTTGAACACACTGAATTCTCTGAGAATGATGTTGCTAGAAAAGCGTTGTTTGGGGACTCCAATTATGAGCAGACATTACAGAAAATACTAAGTGGTGATATTAACGCACAATGCGATGTATTGTGCAGTAGTCTGTATGATTTCTTTTATGATCATGAGTATGATTTTTATGATATTGGTTTTTACGACAGAAATATATTATTGAAAAACTATATGTACTATTTGGGACTAATAGTATCATTGAGTAATAACAAATCGTTTTGTGAGGAATATGAAAAATATGCTAGCTACATTCCAAATGATTTGAATTGTTTTCGTTCGTTTAATATAAACTATAAGAACGTAATGGATAGTTTGATTTAATTACTTTTTCATAGTAAAAATTTATTTCTTAATGTGGTGGATTATAATGATTATATTCAAAATAAATGGGGTTTTCTTGGCACTTGTGTGTTGTGTAGGTATTAGTTCTGTATCAGCAAGTGTGTCCTCAAATGTTTCAGATAAGTTTGTAACATTTTGGTGGCGTAACATGAGTGATTACCAGAGATTTTTGCCACATGAAGTATAGTCATGAACAGATATATAATGATAACTATATTTCTAGAATCTTCAAAAACATACTATTATCACAGTCGAAGGGAAAGAATAAAAGTGATGTGAAAAACAATAATAAAAACATTATGGATAACAATAGAATGAAAAGTGAAGCCAATGTGGGATATGCACTAGTAAATATTACAAATGATTATTTCCCTGCAGAGGAAGTAAGTACTATTATAGATATTGACCATAGTAATATTATTATAGATGGTAATAAGGTAGATAAGAATATTGTGAAGGAAATAGAAAAGAATATTGTAGATGGTAAGAAGATACAGAATAATATTATAGAGTGTGATTCAACACAATTGTTTTGGTCATATAATTCTGAACTGATACAACAATCACTCGACAATTTATCTTATAGATTACCCGATAGACTATTACACGATGATGAGTTCGTAATATTAAAAAAACTATATTGTATTAAACAACATGTTATTGAAGCCATGCAAAGCAGGAAATTTGATAGTAAAAACTCCAGAATGGAAATCAATATATTTACTTATATGGATATGTGTCCCAGTTGTTGGACTGTGTGGAATGAATGCTTTTCAGAATTGAAAACATTATACAATATCAATGGCCTAACTGTAAACATGTATTCGATGAAACCATATAACATGACACTGCATAAGTATCTCACTTATTTGAATACGAATTCTAATGAAACTAGTAAATACAATAAGCAATATAAAAATCCAATATTTGGAAGTGAGGTAGATGTTTGTAATTGGGGACAAAGTGATATAGAAAATAGTATTAGGAGAGTTAGTCCACAACCCAGGAATGATAAATTCAATCAGTACAATGATTTATATAATTTAAAACTGTTAAACAGATTTAATGAGCATATAGTGAAAACTGGGATTTTTCAGATATTTCAGTGTAGTTTAGAACAATTGTACGAATTTGGTGGTTCATACAATTACAAGAATAAAATAAAAGAATTAATTAACCAAAAAGAACAAGTGTGTATTACACAAGATGTAGTTTTGAATTACTGTAAATTATTTGATGAATTGAATAAAACAAAATGTGAAGACAAAGATACATTTAAGAAATTAGAAAAAAACATTAATAATACAATCTTTAATCATATTATGGGGACTTGGGAGGAATTATGTAGTAACATTGTAATTCAACAAAACAAAACATATAACTCACATATTGAAGTAAAAAATATGTTTGATAATATAAAAAAAGAAGTGGATAATATAATTAGTGGTAATAATAATAAAGGTCAATAAAGTAATTATAAAAGCAATAGTATAACCAATTTGCAATAGAACAATGAAAAATTTGACCGGTAAGATGAATGGATGTGTGACCGGTAATACCAAGTGTTATATACATGTAGAAAATAACATGACCAAAAAACAATAGTATAAACGAGCATGAATAAGCAAACAAATATAATGTGAAATATAATAGGTTTGCAGAATATTATCAAATTGGTTTTGTATTTCGGTACTACAGAATATTATTGTAAATTACTATTTATGGTTCTATGTTTACAGATTAATACTATTGTGTATATTATGGCAATTGATGTTGTTATTGTTCCCATTAGGAATGGTCCTGAGGTTACTGGTATGCTTGTATAGTAATTAATGAATTTTCCGATTGAACCAGCGATATTGTTTGCAATTAGTAATACTATACCATCAATACCATAATACAGAGCAAAAGCTGTTCCAATAAGTTCTATTGGTGCTATTTTGGCAATTATCGATGAGAGAATACTATGAGTAGCTCCCATATGTATTCCACATAAGACATATATCATTATTAGTGTAATATTGCTATTAGCAAATATTCCAAAAATATCAGCAATTAGTAATACTATTAATCCAAATAGTACTACTACATATTTATTTATCTTATCTGATAATAATCCCATTGGAATAGCAGTAATGATAATGAAAAATTCATACACTCCCATATAAAGTGGAATGTAACTTAATTGCTCACTGGACAGTATTGTTTTAGCTTTTAGAGTAATAAACCCTTCAGAGAATCGATTTAACATCATTAGAGCAACTAATATTAAAAATTCCCAGTATTCTCTAGGCAAATACTTGACATGGCTTATACGCCACTCAGAATGATTTGAAATAGGTGTATATTCTTTATCTTTATATTTTATTTTAGTACGCAAGATGTAATAAGCAATCATTGTTGGTATACATGCTAATGCAAATATAGTTCTAAATTGGTGTCCAAATTGAAATACTAGTAAGGATGTTATTAATGAACCAGTTAGAGATCCTGAGATGTTAATACTATACCTGTACGAATATATATATCCTTTTTTATCTGTTAGAGAAGCAAATATAGCATCCACTGGTGCATGTCTCAATCCCTTTGCTAATCTGTCTATTGATTTTGCTACTATAACAAATAAAATACTTCCAGAATACGCTAGTAGTATTTTACTTATTATTGTTGATATTGTTCCTATATATAATATTTTTATTCTTTTCCTATATATATCTATTAAGAAACCAACAAACAGTTTTGATACAAATGACAAAAAAACAACTATTCCTTCAATAAATCCAAATTGAGCAATAGTACCATGCAAATCTTCCGTAATAAAGATTGGCAATAAAGTAAATACCATAGCAGAGGCCATTCCCCAAAAAAAATACATAAGTGATAAATATCTTATAGTTTTTAACATAGGTTTAATTCAGAACTAACTCCCTCTATTACAAATATTATTGCATAATGATTTATGTGACTAATAGTCAGTATTTTCATCGTATAAACATTTGATTTAAATTATTTTTAATTAGTATTATTTTACTATATTTATAGGAGTGCATCATATAACTTACTTACACTCCATTAGAATTAATGTATTAATTTATTTTAACTGGGTTCATTCCAAGATATAGCAATGGACTTTTTACAAGGTTTGTTATTACTTTATGATATTTACTCATATCTTTGTTTTCGGCAGTATATTTCAATAATATTCCCCAAGCTAAGTTAAATAGTTTACAACTATTATTATCACCACTTTTCCCATTTCCTGGGATATTCTTAGTTGAATAATTATTAGTAAAGTACAACGAATCTAATAATAATTGATCAATTAATTCATTTATCTGTTTTTCATTATATTTTTTACTAACGAACGATTCATAATTTTCTTGAATATATTTTTCAGTACAACTCTTTTCTTCAAATATTTCACCATTTGGTTTATGTTCTATTATGTGTTTGAGACTATATGTAAATTTACTATATGTTATCTTATAATCTTCTTTTGCTTCTTCTTTTCCATCGTTGTTCTTTTCTAAAGGTATTTCTCTACTTTTTAAATAAGTAATATTTTGTCCATTTTTTTTCTTGGAATTTTTTAAATATATTATATATTCCTTAAACCATTGATTACAATTTTGCAATATTTGATTATCATCACAGTTATAATTATTTATAACTACTCCTGCGGGATTATATTCCCATTGATATACTGGAAAATTAAAGTATTCACTGAGCGGATTATTAAATTCATTTGCGTTACTAACTTCGTTATTATCAAATTGTTTTTCACTCAATTTTTGTGCATCACTAATCTCATTATCTCCAAGTTTTGTGTGACGCAACTTCTTGTCATCATTATCTTCTTTACTGTATGTATTACTAAACATTAATGTACAACACATTGACACTAATAAAAACTGTACTAACTTTCTCATATTGACCTATTAATTAAAACCTGCAAATAAATTATGTAACGGTATTGATTAATTATTAGTTAATATTTCAAAATTCTTTTCATATTGTAATTCATATCACTAATTAATAAATTTCATACAAATTTCTCATATTTCATGTATCTATTATAGATTATTTCTATAATTTTATTTATATCATTATAAAATAATTTATATCATAGATAAACCGTAATATAATTAACAATAATCTAGTATTCTCCAATATAATACAAATTGGAATCATTGACTCATTAAGTAAATAATTATATCATTTCATTAATTAGTTATTTTTAGTGAGTTTATATATGAACCGCAAATTATTGAATTGTTTTTTAGTATCTTGTATCTTAAGTTATTGCCCTTATATTTCACAGGCTTCTGATTGTATAAAAAGAAGCAAAAGTGCAGAGACACTTGAGGGTAATAACAGTATGATGGATTGTGTGAGGAAGGTTAATACTAGGATTCAATGTGAATGTGACAATACAACTAACAGCAGTGGTAGTAATGGCAGTTATGAAAAAAATAGTGCAGAAAAAATGGTCACTAATGATGTAAACAAAAGTCAGGTATCACGATATAATCGCGATTCCTTGAACAATACAACAACAGAGAACAACATCTCAAACAGTATAACAGAAAATAACAATTTCTTGCTCAATACAACAAAACAGAGTGTGAAGAATTGTCCTAAAATACTCTACAATCCACACATAATGTGGTTTGACTATCAAGCTTTATTTGAGAAAACTAAGAACATTGTTTCAGGAAAAAAAGATAATAGGGAAGTTAAGTGTGATGGGTTTTATAATAGTGAATTAGCTAAGCAAATTGTTTTGGATAACAATTACAATAGTGATGCACTTATCAATAATGTCCTTAGTGGAAATATTGTTTCACAGTATTTCGTTTTCACTAAATGTATTGATTGGTTAGGTGAAAATCTTCAGAATGGAAATAATATTGTTAATGATTATGGAACAAGAATTGTCAAATTGAATTGTAAATTTTTGGTTGGAATACTTGCTGCACTATATGAACACAGAGAAAGTATAATTAGTGAATATGAACGTATGATAGGTGATAGTATGCTGAAAAAAATGTGTCATATTGAGAATTGGAGAGGTATTAATTTTTGTAACATAATACAACAAATATCCAATTGTTATAAATAATCATTAAGAGCAATGGCAAAGTTTGGAATTGGTGTTGTATTTACTGCTTTTATTTTATGTTCCATTGTATGTAATACTAATGCAATGGAACAATTCAAGAATCAGCAAGGTAGTAATGTCACATCGAATTTAATAGATGAAACAAACCATCTCTTAACAACACTGGAGAATAGTAGTGTTGAGTTGCGTGATTTAAAATTGGCAGATATATATGGACAGAAAAAATTGAATAATACACAAAATATTATTTTTAATTATTTGCAAATTAAACATGTGAAAGATAAAAAAGAACAATTGCATGATATGAATGGTAATATTGATAGGGATACTGTTATTAAAAAATTACGAAATATTATTGATTATTATAACCATTTACTAGAAATGTTATTTCGATTTGTTGCGGTTGATAGGGGAAAGTTTAGTAACTTAGATGTTGTAATAAATAATGATATAAGTGAAGTAATTAATCATATTAAATTACGTAAGGATTATGCGAATTCAAGTACGAAAATTGGTGGTATTTGTCCTGAGATAGCGGAGATAATACAAAATAACGCAGTGCAAGATTTTGGAGCTTTTTACACAATGAATAAGACAAAATCAGAGGATTATTACAATAGTATACAAAATAAATTCAGTGTATTAACAAAAGAATATAATACATTTTTTTATGACAGGAATGATAATAAAACGAATCATCTTAATTCAATATCTAGCTTAGAACAAGAAAAAGTGGCACATGCTTTATATTTAGATAAAGTATTAAATAAATTTACTATTAATAGGAATAATTTTAATAACTATGCTTATGCTATTGTTACTATTAATCATCAAAACAGTAATACTATTTTGATACGAGAAAAAGATAATATACAAAATGTTAATGCACCTAAGCTTGGAGTATTGGATTGGTATTATAAAAATACCAAAGATTTTAGGAATATTATAGATAATAATATAAAAACACTTGAGTATGATGTTAATAATTTGTTGTCATTTGAAAACCTAACATCCAGTAATTCACCAATTCACGATTTAATACTTGCATATTTGAACAGCAAAGGAAGAGGATTAATAAAAGATGATGAATTACAAATTCTGTATTATTTATTTGATAATGTAGGAGAAGTAGTAACTAAGTTACCCAACAATAAAGCAGATATTGATAATTTTAAACTTAATATCAAATTATTTACTTATATGGATATGTGTCCTAGTTGTTGGATGGCTTGGAATGAATGTTTAAGTGAATTAAAAAATCGATATGAGACCGAATTCAGTAAACAATTGAAGTTCAAGAGTTTTTTATTGAAATTTAATGTTTATTCCATAAAGCCATATGTCCTAGTTAATAATCACCCATTTGTTAATGGGATCAGTGAAAAAAATATAGATGTAAAGATTGAAATACAAAATGTTAATGATTGGAGTGATATAGAGGATCGTAATAAAATTAGGCAAAGTGTTTTAAAATTTAATAGTACGAATAAACAAATTAATAATAATACTAAAAGTACAAATGATTGTAATATAAAACAAATTGTAGACTTGGAAGGAGTAAATTTACTAACAAAAATGAATGATACTATAAATTATCTAATTGAACCAATAAAACCTATCTTTATTTTATCTGAAGTTGAAAATAATGAAACTAATAAAATCAATATTAGTAATGCAAATAGTAGTAATACAATTGAAATGGATGGTTTTATGTTAGATGTTGGGAATCCCTATGATTCGGACAATCAGGATGATGCAAAAAAATAATAACATTGTTTTCTATGCCATGAAATTGTGGTATGTGCTTTTTTATTATTAGAACCATTGTGTGCTAAAATTTAGTTAGTAATAGTTAATAAGGCTAATTAACAATGACAGAAAGAGAATATAATAAAGATAATGTATTTTATAAAATAATTAATAAAGAAATAAACTCTAATTTAGTATTGGAAGGCAAACACTTTATAGCTATTAATGATATAAGTCCAAAAGCACCAGTACATGTATTGATAATACCTAAGGGTAATTATATTGATTATGCTGATTTTGTAATGAATGCTACTGATGAAGAAATAATAGACTTCAATAAAGGAATAGCTACAATAGTAGAACAAATGAAATTATTACCTGGAGGATATAAATTACTATCTAATTCAGGATTATTTGGTCAACAAGAAGTACCACATATGCATGTGCATATATTAGGTAAATCTAGTAATTAATAGATTTGTAATATTAATCTAATTAAATATAAGGAGTAATAAATTAATGTCGGAAGAAGTAAAAAAGCTGAAAAATACAATATTCTTACCTAAAACCTCGTTTCCAATGCAAGGAAACTTAGCAAAGAATGATCCAGTAATGGTTCAAAATTGGCAAGATACGAAGCTGTATCAAAAATTAAGAGAAAATTCAAAACATAAAAAGAAGTTTATGCTACACTTTGGTCCTCCATATGCTAATGGACCAATACATATGGGACATGCATTAACTGGTATATTAAAAGATACAATAAATAAGTGCTACCAAATGATGGGATATGATGCTCCATTAGTATTAGGTTGGGATTGTCATGGATTACCAATTGAATGGAAAATAGAAGAATCCTATATAAAAGCTGGTAAAAAAAGAGAAGATGTACCAATAGTTGAATTCATGAGTAAATGTAGAGAATATGCTGCTAAATGGAGAGATATTCAGAAAGATGGATTTAAAGATTTAGGTATAATATTCGATTACGATAATCCATATTGCACTATGGACAAGTCATCTGAAGCTACAATATGTGAAGAATTCTTTAAGATAGTAAAAAAAGGATACGTACATAGAGATAGAAAACCAGTAATGTGGTCAGTAGTTGAAAAGACTGCTTTAGCAGAAGCTGAGCTTGAATATCATGATAAAACTAGTGATACTATTTATGTTAAATATCCAGTAATAAAAACGAATATAAAACAATTAGAAAATGCTAATGCAGTAATATGGACAACTACTCCTTGGACAATTCCAGCTAGTTTGGCTATAGCTTATAATCCTGAATTTGAATATGTATTAATAGAATATGATAATAATAAACTATTAGTTGGCAAATGTAGATTGGGATCATTTATAAAAGAGAATAATATTAATAACTATAATATTATAAATACATTTAAAGGTATTGAGTTAGATGGAACAATCTGTCATCATCCACTAAATAACCTAGGATTTAAGCAAGAAATAAGACTATTACCAGCTGATTATGTAACTGACGATGCTGGTACCGGATTAGTTCACACAGCTCCTGGACATGGATTAGATGACTTTTATCTAGGTAAAAAATATGGATTATCAACTGAAACAACTGTAAATGAAAATGGAACACTAGTAGATACATTACCATACTTTCAAGGAGAGCATGTATTCAAAGTAAATCCTAAAGTAATTGAAGAACTACAAAAATCTGGTAATTTAGTTAGTACTAGTAAGATAGTACATAGTTATCCTCATTCATGGCGTTCTAAGTCTCCATTGATATTTAGAACTACTACACAGTGGTTCATATCAATAGATCCAATTAGGCAAAAATTATTAGATGAAATAAAGAATACAGATTGGTATCCAAGTAGTTTTATTAACAGAATATATAGTATGGTAGAAAAACGCCCTGACTGGTGTATTTCAAGACAACGTATATGGGGAGTCCCAATTGCTTTGTTTGTTAATAAAAATACAAATGAAGTCTTAGTTGATGATGATGTTTTTAATAAAGTATTAGATACATTCAGAAATGATGGGATTGAATCATGGCATAGTAAACCAATATCATTCTTCTTAGGAGATAAGTATAATGCAGATGATTTTACTAAAGTAACTGATACTATAGAAGTTTGGTTTGACAGTGGATGTTCTCACAAGTATGTATTAGAGAACAGATCAGAATTAACATGGCCAGCCGATTTATATTTTGAAGGTTCTGACCAACATAGAGGATGGTTTCAATCTTCATTAGTTGAATCAGTATTAACATCTGGAAAAGCTCCATACAAGAAAGTGGCTACTAATGGTTTCCTATTAGATAAGAACGGTAGAAAAATGTCTAAATCTCTGGGAAACGTAATTGCTCCAACTGATATAACTAAGAAATTCGGTGCCGATGTATTAAGACTATGGTGTATTAATGGTAATTACTCTGAAGATATGAGAATAGGAGAAGAAATCATTACTAGAAACCAAGATGTATATAGAAGATTTAGAAATACACTGAGGTATTTACTAGGAGTATTGAGTGATTATAATCCCAATGAAGAAGTAAAATATGAAGAATTACCTTTATTAGAAAAATTTATATTAAGTAAATTATATTATAATAATAAATTATTACAAGAATCAATTAGTAAATTTGATTTACAAAAGTTTTACACAGAATTACATACTTTCTGTGCCAATGATTTATCAGCATTTTACTTTGATATTAGAAAAGATACAATATACTGCGATAGTAAAGACGATATAGTACGAAAATCGTCACTGACAGTAATGAATCATTTGTTTATTTGCTTAGTACATTGGTTAGCTCCTGTATTATCATTTACAGCAGAGGAAGCATGGCAAGCTTATCCATTTAATACCTCTAAAGACAGCATACACTTCCAGGAATTTCCAAGTATTCCAGAAGTATGGAATAATAATGACATAGAAAAACAAGCACAATTTTTGCAAGCATTGAGAAGAGCAATAAATAGTTCTATCGAAGTAGAGAGACTAGCAAAAACTATAGGTTCTAGTTTAGAAGCGAATTTATTAATATATACAAATGATAATGAAATATATAAGAAGTTAAATAAAATAGATATTAAAGAATTAGCAATAGTATCTTCAGCTAAGTGCATATTAGCACAGGCACCATATCCAGTTACTATTAATGACAATTTACATATAGGAATAATAGTGCAGAAATCAGAATGTGATAAATGCGATAGATGTTGGAAGTTCTTAGATAATGTGAAAGAATACAATAATGATTATGGCACAGTAAAATTATGTGACAGGTGTCAAAATATAGTAAATGATAAATAAATTACTTCATAAGTAAAAAAAATAGTGCCACATTGATGGCACTATATTAATTGAATATATATTATTTCCAATTGTTGTTATTCCAATTGTTACCCCAAGTTCTCTGAGAATTCATATTATTTTGTTGTTGCATGTTCGTTTGATTATTGTTCCAATTCATTGGATTGTTGAACTGATTATTATTACTCCAATTCATTTGATAATTCATATTTTGTTGTTGCATGTTCATTTGATTATTGTTCCAATTCATTTGATTATTAAACTGGTACATCATATTATTATAATTTGACATGTTGTTATACATCCAATTATTGTTCATCATTGGCATATTATGAGGTTTTTGATTATTATTAGTACTGTTATAATTAACTTTACTCATATTGTTATTTATATTTAGATTATTCATGTGGTAATACCACTTTTTATTTTCCAAGCTACTCAACTTATAATCATATGGAGCATTATAAAATGAAGTACAAAATACATTATCATTACTTGTTGGAAGTCCTTGCTGTGTTTGATCCTCTAGCTGTGTATAGAACAACAAATAAGGATGATTCTTAGTAGTGCCATTTAACATTTTAGCCATCTGTTCTTTTACTTGAGTATTTTCTTTTTCAGTGTCTACCAAGGCATCATTATATCTAATCCAAGGTGTATCTGGTGATGTTCTTGTAAATGCTATAAAATGTCCACTTTGTCCACTTTCACCCAAGTGACATACAATTCCTGATAAGAAATACTTAGATTGATTTTGAAATTCTTCAGAAAAATAGTTTCTTAAATCAATTTTTTCTTGTATTTGCAATGGAACATCAAACTGAAGTCCTTTTCCGTAATTTAGTATTATTGTAAATATTTTAGATGGAGAAAAAAGTTTTGTTGTCCTAGTAGCAGGACACTGCTGTTTACAATAATTGCAATATATTACATTCGCTCCATGCATAAGCTCGTATCTCCTATCGTAATCTAAACAATCAAATATAGTTAATGGTACTTTGTTCATGTCATAGTTACTGTTTTGTGTAATATAAATTCTGAATTTGCGTACTTCTTCTAGTGGAAACACTCTAAAAAAGTCAGTTTGAAAATTATACAAATGAGTATTACAATTATTACATTTAGTTACGTTATAATTAAAATGATAAAGATAATCTGAAATTACTGATCCAGTGCTATTTGTAAAATCTTTCATAAAATCCGCAAACATTGCATTATAATCTCTACTGTCAACATAAGAATCATTATCGTTTTTGTTATTATTAGGTTTATTTAAAGATATATGCATATTCATTATTAGATTATTAAAGCAATCTTTGGCATCACTAGCAAAACCCTTTTTAAATATTGTAGGACCAATTTCTTCTAATATTGTTTGGAAAGAATATGCAGCGAAAGATGGTAAATTATCAGTAATGTATTTGTGAGATATTTGATTTTTTGGTATATTCCATACTTGTTGTGCAACATTTACGAATTCACGTACCAATCTATCATTTTTGTTTGTAGAATTTTCGAATTGTCCTTTGTTTTTGTAATAGTAAGATAATAAAGCATCTATAAATTGTGTTTGGTTTAGAAGAGCTTGTAACGTAGCATTCATGTAGCATGTGGAACCAATATTTTGCAAACCTTTACGTTTTCCTTGTGTTAATATACTTTTTTCGGATATTGTTTTTGGATTAATATTCTTGCCAATATTATTACTGTTGCTTGTGCTATGTCCATAATCACTAAACATCATAGTACAACATAGTGTACTTAGTAAAAATTTGAATAAATTTTTCATGTTAAAACATGTAATTAAATTGTTTGTATTCAGTATAAGATGGTAGAAGTTAAATAATTGTTAATATGACATAACTTTTTTTGAGAATAAATTTTGATGAAATGCTTATATAATCCAAGTTTAATTGAAAATCTTATTTATATAATGAACTAAAATGTATTTTATGTTTTTATTAATGGGTAGTAATGTAAAATATATAGTTATCATAATAAAAATATAATGTCTCAATAATTGAGTTAAACTTAGTTGAATAAATTGCTTAATTGTAATATGAAGAACATATGACACAACCAGCAAAAAAATTAGAAAAACAACTGCAGCGCGAAAGTAATAAATACATCACAATATAACTGTATATATTTAGTACAAAGAGATATTTTATGATAGATAAGGTAATAAAGTAATCATAATATTTAATATTACATTAATGTTTTTCTGTGTAACAATGAGTAAAATTTGTAATACAGCAATTACCAGTTGTAATACAACGTTAACTTCCAGATATAGTATTTATTATGTAAATAATACTATTACTTTATTATGTATACTACATAGTTTGAGAGACATTGTAGTATAATGATATGGAAAGTTTCATAATATTATAATATTCTATATACTATATAATATTATTAAATAACTGCGAATTTTCACATGTTATCTGAGTTATCACAAGCTTAACTTAATTATATTATAATATATCAATAATTACGATGCTGCTATAGTACTTTTATATGAAATACTATAGCTACCTTGATTTATACATCTAAATTTTTTACTTTTTCAGCATTAGTTTGTATGAAATCTCTTCTCGGTTCTACTTGATCTCCCATTAACAATGAAAAAATCTTATCAGCTTCTTCAGCTTGTGTTAATTCCACTTGTAGTAGAGTTCTAGATAATGGATCCAGAGTTGTTTCCCATAACTGCTCAGCATTCATTTCTCCTAATCCCTTATATCTGCTAATTGTTAAACCTTTCTTTCCATAATCAAATATTTTTTGTTCCAAAGATAATGGACCATCTATACTATACTGTTCGGCACCATTTGATAACTCAAGTATTGCTCTATCGTAAAACATACTATACATTCTATTACGTAATTTATTTAATGCAGGAATTTCAGGTTGACTTAATAATTCTCCTCCGATATTTATAATTTCATGAGAACCAAATGAATCTATCAACACTTCTAATTTATTACTAATTAATTCAACACTATACTTTACATCTTTTGTAGATATATTGTTCAAATATTTTTTCAATATTGTAATATATTCTCCTGCAAAACTTATTAAGCATCCACTTAAGAATAATTTCTCCAATAATACTATATTGTTTACATATGGAGTTAATGATTCAAGTGATCTATTAATATTTACTACTACCTCTACTATTTGTTTTAAATCCTCTCCTAAAACTGTATCTCCATCTGGAAATATTAATCTTGAACCTTTTATAGCTTCATTTAATATATATGTTTCAAATTCCTTTTCATCTTTTATGTATACTATTGAATTACCACGTTTTACTTTGTATAGTGGAGGTTGTGCTATGTATAAATATCCATTTTCTATTATCTGAGGCATATATCTATAGAAAAATGTAAGTAATAGAGTTCTTATGTGACTACCATCAACATCAGCATCAGTCATTATTACTATTTTATGATATCGAGCTTTATTTATATCAAATTCTTCTTTACCAATACCAGTACCAATGGCAGTAATTAATGTTCCTATTATTTCCGATGATAACATTTTATCAAATCTTGCTTTTTCAACATTTAATATTTTACCTCGTAATGCAAGTATAGCTTGGGTTTTTCTATCTCTACCCATCTTAGCAGAACCACCTGCTGATTGACCCTCAACTATGAACATTTCACTTAATGATGGGTCTTTTTCAGAACAGTCAGCTAGTTTTCCTGGCAATGATGCAATATCTAGTACTCCTTTTCTTCTAGTAATCTCTCTTGCTTTTCTAGCAGCTTCACGGGCAGATACAGCTTCAAATATTTTGTTAATAATTACTTTAGCCATACTTGGATTTTCTTCAAACCAATCACTAACTGCTTCATTTATAACTGACTCTACTACTGGTCTTACTTCAGAAGAAACTAGTTTATCTTTAGTTTGAGATGAAAATTTAGGATCTGGAACCTTTACAGATAATATACATGTTAATCCTTCTCTTATATCATCTCCAGTTATTACATCCTTTAAATCTTTTTTACCTGGATTTTTTATTCCATTCTTGGTTATATAGTTTATTACTGCTCTTGTTAATGAAGATTTAAATCCAGCTAAATGTGTACCACCATCATGTTGAGGTATATTATTAGTGAAACATAATATATTCTCATGATAACTATCTGTCCATTCCATAGCCATTTGTACCACTATATCATTATTGGATTTTGTATTATCAGCCGTTATTACTTTATTATGTAATACATTCTTTCCAGAATCGATGTATTTAACAAATGCTTCAAGTCCACCTTCGTAATATAAAGAATTGGAATACTTATTGGAATCTAATCTATTATCATTAATAGTTATTTTTACTCCAGAATTTAAAAATGCTAATTCTCTAATACGTTTTTCTATTACTGGTCTTTCAAATCTAGTAATTTTAAATATTTCATTGTCAGGCTTAAATCTAATCATAGTACCTGACTTTATTGATTCGGCTTCTGAAACTAATTGTAATGGTGATAATGATATTCCTCTACTAAATTCCATGTAATACTTCTTATTATCTTTCCATATAGTTAGTTGTAATATCGAAGATAAAGCATTTACTACAGATATACCAACACCATGTAATCCACCAGATACTTTGTATGAATTCTGGTCAAACTTACCACCAGCATGTAATTGAGTCATTATTACTTCGGCTGCTGATATTCCCATTTCCTTATGGATATCAACTGGAATTCCTCTTCCATTATCTGTAATAGTGACAAAATCATTATCTTCTAGTTCTATTTTGATTTCTGTACAATATCCAGCTAAAGCCTCATCTATTGAGTTATCTATTACTTCATATACCAAATGATGTAATCCAGTTCCATCATCAGTGTCTCCTATATACATACCAGGACGCTTTCTTACAGCATCTAATCCTTTTAATACTTTTATGGAACTAGCATTATAATCTCCATTATTATTCTTTTCTTCAATTAAATTATTTTCTTGATCGTTCAAAGTCATAACAGTTTATAATTCCATTTATATACACTATTTTAACATGACTTTACAAATTATTCTTTGAATAATTGTATTTTACAATATCATATGAGTTAATAGATAATAATTCAAACATATATGTAATATAACATATAAAAATTATATTAGAAGTTAATTAATATTGATGAAATCCATTAGATTGATATAATCATAATATGTAATGATATATTATTTTATTATATACTTAATAAAACATTTTTATTACATACTACAATTTTTCTATTAATAATTATCATAGTGTTATCCAATATCTTTGCACTATACTATTATCTACTATTATTTCATTTTCCAAGATTCCTCCATTTTTTATAATGGATTTTACAGAAGCTATATTGTTTTTATTACAAGTCATTAATACTTCTTTCATATTAAGTTTTTTACACTCATTTAAAGCAAGATGAATCATAGCAGTTGCGTATCCTTTTCTACGTTCACTTGGACGAACACCAACTCCAATATGGCCACCAGTATTAATAAGTTTATCATTCAGATAGTGACGAATACTCACAGCACCTACAAATATATTCCTATCAATATCTAAACAAAAAAATGCTGAATCAGGAACCATTCCATTCATTGGCTCATGAACTTCTAAACTATTCATGTAATAATCAAAGTCATGATAGTCAT
Source organism: Alphaproteobacteria bacterium (assembly GCA_017475965.1). GTDB lineage: Bacteria > Pseudomonadota > Alphaproteobacteria > RUG11792 > RUG11792 > RUG11792. Next base: position 31,790 of record JAFVEL010000033.1, read on the forward strand.
TTTTAAATATAGAATATGGAATAAATTTTTTACCATACGCAATCCACTCATCCATCACATCAAATAGTTGTTCTTTGTATTTGTGTGAAAGTTTTACTAGTTCAACATTAATACACATAATAATTGTTATAGGTAGATAATTTTATATTATAAGAATATTTTAATAATATTAGCATATTATAACTTAAAATAAAAGGTATTAAAAACCAAATCACACATTAAATACACAACCCTTGCAATTTATTAAATCTATTCTTTCAAACAAATTTAATATTGTAATTTATTAACATGTTACAATGCCATTCTATTCAGCACATAGTGCATTAAGTATATTAACATGTCATAATGCACATAGTGCATTAAGTTCTTCAATACTTATATTTAAACACTTTGCAATAACTGTATCTTCAAATCCTTGATTTCTCATATTTTGAGCCAATTCTTTTTTAGCTTTATTTTCACCTTCAATTAATCCTTCTTTTTTACCTTCTTTCTTACCTTGTTCTTTACCTTCATCTCTAGCAACTGCAATTTCACTTGCTTTGTCCATTTCATATTTCTCTCTAGCTCTTATCTGAGCTTTTATTTGTTCACTACTTGATAGTTTAGTCCACAAATATTGTGCATCCTTCATTCCATCATCTTCACTCTCTATTCTCTTTGGATCAAAGAAAAACTCTGC
>JAFVEL010000004.1 GCA_017475965.1 Alphaproteobacteria bacterium
AAAAAGTAAAAATAAAAATGAAAAATCCAAAGTTGCGTAGTAATAATAAATTTGTCATTACAAATAATGTATTCAATAATAATATATTGTATCCTCTCAATGAGATACCTTATAATATTATTCGTAGTATTTGTGGATATTTTGTATATTTAATTTATATTGGTAATAAAGACATCAAGGGGAACGATTGGGAACATGCATTTGCCAGTGCTATTAATGGCATACACTTAGACTCTCCAATCAGTATTGCTGATGTTGTTCTTGGCAATAATTGTTGGTCAATGAAGACTGTAAAATGTAAAATTCCATTTAATACTAAATCTATTCGATTAATTAGTGGAAGATGTTCTCCGGATTATTCATATTGTATTACAGATCCATATGATAATATACAAAAAACTGGTGAAGCTATTCTTAGTATTTGGAATGAAAGAATTAAAATTGCATATGATAAATACAATCAAGTTAGAACACTTGTTCTTATTAGAAGTTTTGATTTAAAAAAGTTTGTAGTGTTTGAAGAACAAACTAAACAGTTTTTTATAAATGATTATCACTGGATTTTAAACAATAATAACAATTTGATTGGTTTGGATAGTAATAACTTACCATGTTTTACATGGCAACCACATGGCTCACAGTTCACGATTCATACTATTGTTCCCAAAAAAACAGTAAAATTTTGTCTCAAATCTCCAAATACATACTTAAATACTGAAAATGTTCTTAAAAGTTTAAATTTTGATGATTCCTGGATTACTTTAGTATAATATTTACTATAAAAAATTTTTTATACTAATGAGAAAGAACTCAGAAAAATTAACAGAAAATTAATATTTTCAGAGTTACAATATTATTTACAAAATATTAGATAGGATATATTATGCAAATAATGCGTTTTGTATTGTGTAGTATGATACCAATTTTTGTATTGAGTAGTAATTGTTATAGTGTAGATTATTACAATACAAACATTCAATGTGTACAAAACATACCACAATTATTTGAGCATGGACAGCCAGTAACAGTAGATGATACTTGTTCATATTCGGATATAAATAATCAAGTGGTAATTTGTTATGATGCTCCAGATGCTGGTTTTGAAAATCAATCATTTAAAGTAAATCGCATGTTTGGAGATATTGAAATTAGAAAAAACAACAATGAAAATAATAAAGTAACAATTGTAATTCACAATAATATGTTTACTGTTAATGATAATGTTATTAATGATTATCAAAATGCTCTGCAAGATGAATATAATATTGGAATAATACATTATAATAATGAATACTACTTAGGATTACATCAAACAGAAGAGGGAAAACAATATTGGGCATATCTTGATGAAGATGATGATATAAATCACTTTGGAGTATTAGACTTAAAAACAGCAATGTAGTACACAAATGTATTGTTATTAACTCCTACAATTCTCATAAAATTTATGGGCTTTTATAAAACTTCATGTTAGTAATAGGAATATGTTTTACTATTATTAGAGGTAAGATAATTTGTATACATGACATATGCTTAATAAAAAACTGTATTACTTTGCATATTTGAATTGTATACAAATGTTATTTGTTAATTTGACAGTATATATATAGTATTTCAGTATATTTTTGTATTCTAACGATAGTGCAAAAATGAATAATCTACATTGTAATTAATAATTTACTAATCAAAAATTTTTGTTTGAAATTTGTAATACGCTAAATATTGTATAACAAGAACTAAAATTCAATTTGAAAATTACATAGATATACTTGAATATTAACACAATTGACAAACATTGAAAGTTCAATCATTATGAAACTAGGATTAACTATCCTAATAAATTGTTAATTTTTATAAGGAGAATAACATGCTTTTTTCATTAGAAGGTCTCAGAGGTTTTATTACTGGCGGAGCTGGTGGTATGGGTATTAGAACTGCCATAGCCTTTGCAAAACAAGGAGCAGATGTAATTATTGCTGATGTAAGAGAAGATGGTATAAAATCATCATTAGATATTATTAAGAAAGAAACAGGTAAAACTGTTGATTATATTGTTTGTGATTTATCCAATATTGAAAAAACTAAAACATTATTTGATGAAGCAGAAAGTAAATTTGGTCCAATTGATATATTAGTGAACAATGCTGGAGCAATAGATCCAAATCATGGAACATTGCTTGAAAATCATACGGAAGAACAATTGGATAGAATAATGAATGTTAATTTTAAGGCACCATTTTTCTTATCAAAATCTGCAGTTAAATCAATGTCTAGGAGAGGATTTGGTAGGATTATAAATATATCATCTATAGCCGCATTTAAAGGAGAACCTGGACATGCTAATTATAGTGCTAGTAAAGGAGCATTATTAACTCTCACTAAAACAATAGCTATAGAATATGTAAAGAAAGGAATAACAGCTAACTGCATAGCTCCAGGCGCAATAGAATCCAGAATGACAGCAGCATTAACAGATGCTATTAAAAAAGAATTAGAAGATGCTATCCCAATGGGATGTATGGGTAATGGGGATGATATAGCAGCAGCAGTAACATATTTAGCCTCTAAGGAAGCGAGATACGTAACTGGACAAACTATTCATGTTAATGGTGGATGGTTAATAGCATAATAAAAAATTTAGTATAGGATAAATAATATGTTTTTATTTAATAATTCAAGAGCCTTAATAACAGGTGGTGCTGGTAGTATAGGTTTGAGAACAGCAATAGCATTTACTAAACAGGGAGCAGATGTAATAATAGTTGATAGAAATCCTAATAATTTGGAAAATGCTATAAAAGCAATACATAATGAAACTGGAGTAAATGCCAATTGTTTTACTTGCGATTTATTAGATACTGAAGCTACTAAGGAATTATTTGATAAATTAGAGGACAAATTTGGTCAAATAGATATATTAGTAAATAATGCTGGAATAGATAAAGACAAATTACTAATGAAAATGACTGAGGATGATTTGGATATAGTTATGAATAATAATTTTAAAGTTCCATTCTTATTATCACAAGCAGCATCCATGAGAATGTCTAAAAGAAATTTTGGAAGAATTATAAATATATCATCTGTAGTAGCATTCACTGGTAATAAAGGTCAAGCTAATTATACTTCCAGTAAATCAGCATTATTAGGTATGTCTAAAACAATAGCTTTGGAATATGCAAAACGTGGAATAACTGTCAATTGTATAGCTCCAGGAGCTATTAAAACACCAATGATTGATGTATTATCTGATGAAGCTAAGGAATCATTTATGAAAAAAATACCAGTTGGATTTTTTGGTAAGCCTGATAATGTAGCACATACAGTTGTATTTCTCGCTTCCAAAGAAGCTGAATATATAACTGGTCAGACTATACATGTCAATGGTGGTATGTTAATGGTATAACTTTTTATAAGGAGGATTTTATGGATAATTGTTCATTATTTTGTTTATGTGGAAGAACGGCTTTAATAACTGGAGCAGCTGGTGGTATTGGTGAAGCAACTGCCAAAACTTTATCTGAACAGGGAGCAAATTTAGTATTAGTAGATATTAAAGAAGATAAATTAAGTGAAATTTCAAATAATATAAAATCAAAATATAACAATAAAGTTGATACAATATGTTGTGATTTATCTAAAGAAGAAGTAAAGCAACTATTTAGTAAAGCAGAAAAGCAAGCTGGTAAAATAGATATATTAGTAAATAATGCTGGTTTATTCAAAAGTGATGATTGGAATACAGGAACTAATGAATCATACTTACATTTGGCAATGAAAATCAATTTTGAAGCACAATTCATATTGTGTCAAGATGCAGCCAAATCAATGGCAAAATACAAATTTGGCAGAATAATTAATGTAGCATCAATTGGTGCTTTCATAGGTGGTTATAAGTTTGCTTGCTATTGTGCTAGTAAATCAGCAATATTGGGCTTAATAAAATCATTAGCTCTAGAATATTCTAAACATGGAATAACTGTTAATTGTGTGGCTCCTGGTGTTATAGATACTCCAATGATTAACATACTAACTGATGAAGAAAAAGAAATTAATAGAAGTATGGTGCCAGTGGGACGTCTTGGTAATCCTCAAGATATAGCCAACATGATAGCATTCTTAGCATCAAATGAATCAGAATACATTACTGGTCAAACCATGCACGTAAATGGTGGTATGTTAATGTATTAATTTATAATAAGTACTGAATATAAACTCAGTACTTTTCCTTTTATCTCACTTTATGATTTAATAATTAATAGTTTTTTTTACTTATTATTGTTAGTATATAATTGTGAATTAATGTTTCGTAAGAGATAAAATGTCATTTAATAGTAAGTATTGTTAATTATTGTGTCATGTAGTGCTATTGGATTTAATAACAATAAAATTCATTATAATAATACACAATATAATACACAAACGGAAATAGCGTTAAATGATTTTCATAATAGTTATGAGGAAACAAAAAATTATTTAAGAAAAAGAATAAAAAAAACAAATAATGGAGGAATACAAATAAACTATGATGATTATGATGCACTAGATTGGGAATTATTTTTGTATAACATAAAAAAATTTCCATCTGCCAAAAATAATATCAAATATTACTTTGAATCGTTAGATACTGAAGAATTAAAACAAAATAATAATGATACAGATGGAATAGTATGTTACATTGCAAGGCACTTACATGTTATTAATTACGACGAATTAATAAAACTAATTAACCAATACCAATATAACAATACATTAATTAAGAAACTAATAATATGTATTAATGTTGGAGCATTATTATTTGAAGAAGAGAATAAAAAAATTAGTAATGATAAATCAAATATTAAACCTATATTATTACTGGATAGAAATAAACAATCTTGGCTTAATTCAACATTACAACTAATTAATGCTGCGGTAGATTGTGCCTCTGCGGAAGTATTAAACAAAATATCCAATAAAAGTAATAATGGATATGTATTAGTAGAATTCTTAAATTATTTAAAAAAT
>JAFVEL010000005.1 GCA_017475965.1 Alphaproteobacteria bacterium
AAAAAAAAAAAAAAAAAAACATAAAAACAAATATAGTATAGTAAAGTACTATGTAGGTTTTTGTATGTTGTTATATTATTACAAACTTTGATGTAGTTTTAGATTTACTGATAAGTAATAATATGAAATGCTGTATATAGAATATATATGTGTTATTTAATTTGTTGATAATGAAAGTTAGAGATAATTATAAATATAATATTTGATCAATTGGAAGAAAATTTAAGATGTGGAAAGCACCACATCATATACTATTAATCAAATAAAATTTTTAATTTATTAACATGTTATAATGCCATTCTATTCAGCACATAGTGCACTAAGTTTATTAACATGTCATAATGCACATAGTTCATTAAGAGCTTCAATACTTATATTTAAACATTTTGCAATAAAATCATTGCTTAAACCTTGATTTTTCATATTCAAAGCTAATTCCTTCTTGGCTTTATTTTCTCCTTCTATTAATCCTTTTTCAATACCTTTTTTCTCTCCTTCTATTAATCCTTCGTTTTTTGCTGTTGCTATTTCACTTGCTTTATCCATTTTTTATTACTCCTGATGAAGCAATAGTTTATCTCGCTATGCTCAATAATGCATATTTTTCTCTCGCTTTTATCATTGATCTTATTTCATCATTACCTGATAATTTCATCCACAAGTATTGTGATTCTCTTATTCCTTCATCTTCACTTGTTATCTTATTTTGTTTATCAATTAAAAAATTCCTCCAATCTTGTACCAATTTATCTAATTTATTTATTGACTCTTCATTCTCAAATTCTTCTAATTTTATAAATATTATTCTTACTTTATTAGATTCTATACAACACACAATAAGCAATTGTAATTACTTATTCAACTGCTTATATATTACAAAATTATTTACTATAGTGATCTACAAATGAATTTAATCTTTTTATTGTTTCTTCTTTATCTATTATAGAAATTATTTCAAAAACGCTTGGTGAAGCTAGCTTACCACACAATGCTCCTCTGATTGCTTGTGCTATTTCCACTAATTTTACATTTCTTAAATTGGCAAATTCTTTAATACTATTGCATAATTCTTCTTCATTAGTGGAAAATTCTGCATTATTTAGTTTTGTAATTATTTCTCTCAATAATTCCAAATGATTACTTGTGGCATATTTGGAACACTTATCATCATATATTTCCGGTGCTTTGACATATATTAATGAAGAATCTGCAAGTTCTACTATTGTTTTTGCTCGTTCTTTTAAGCTATTCATTCCTTTTAATATGTTCTTCTTATTTTCTTCTGTCAATTCACATTTGAAAAATGGTAATGCATATTCAAGTAGAGATTCATTATTTCTTTCCTTGATGTAATGAGCATTTAAATTTTGTAATTTAGCCATGTCAAATCTAGATGGAGATTTTCCAACACTATTAAAATCAAACCATTTTATTGCATTTTCTCTTGTTATTATTTCCTCATCACCATGACTCCAACCTAATCTCAGTAGATAGTTAGATATTGCTTCTGGTAAATATCCTAATTGCATGTAATCTATGGCACTTGCAGCTCCATGTCTTTTTGATAACTTAGCACCATCTGGTCCATAAATTAATGGAATATGTCCAAATTTTGGAATGTCCCATCCACATGCTTTATATATCTGTATTTGCCTAAATGTGTTGGTTAAGTGATCATCTCCTCTAATTACATGAGTTATATTCATATCATGATCATCAACCACTACTGATAACATATAGGTTGGAGTTCCATCTGATCTAATTAATACTAAATCATCTAGTTGGGAATTATTAACTTTTACTTCTCCTTGTACCATATCATTAACAACTGTAAATCCATCTAATTCTGATTTAAGTCTAATTACTGGTTTTATATTTAGATCATGATTTGTATTACCATTTCGGCATTTGCCATCGTATTTATATGGTTTATTTTCTCTTAAGCAGTATTCCTTTTTACTTGCTAATTCTTCAGGGGTACAATAACAATAATATGCTTTACCTCTGGCAACTAAATCTAATGCAACTTCTTTGTGTCTATCCATTCTAGAAGATTGTATTACTGGTTCTCCGTCCCAATTTATTTGCAGCCACTCCAATATTTTAAATATTAGTTTGGTATTTTCATCAGTAGAACGCAATTTATCAGTATCTTCTATTCTCAAAAAGAAATTACCATTATTGTGTCTTGCATAAAGCCAATTAAACAAAGCAGTCCTAACTGACCCTATATGTAATACTCCAGTGGGACTTGGAGCAAATCTAACATTTACTTTATTATTCATGATTAATTTTCTGTTTCCTCTTCATTACTAGCACTATTGTTATATTCTTCATCTTCAATATATTCTTCGTCTATATCATTCTCATTAATTTTATCTTCACTTTCTTCTATTTCTTCGTTATTAATAAAATCTTCTTCTTCATCTATTAACATTTCATTATTTCCATTTACTATATTACTTCTTGTTATATTCTCTAGAGTTTCTAATGATATAGCATCCTCTGATATTTCCCTCATTGCAACAATAGTTGATTTATCATTATCTCTAGCAACTGCTGCTCTAGCTCCTCTATCAAGATCTTTTGCTCTCTTTGCAGCTAATAATACTAACTTGAACCTGTTATCAACTCTTTTAAGACATGATTCGACAGTAACTTCCATTTATACTAAATTCCCATTTATTGATATCTACTCTTACTATATGTTAACACACACAATCACACATGTAATAATGATTGATTAACAAATAGAATTGATACATTATTTTATGTATCTGTTGTTTGGTAAAAATATGTATGAATTATTATATATAAAATACTATGTTAATAACTTTTCATTAATTTACAGTTATTTTTAAATAAAATAGTGCCACCCAGAAGCATGGCACTATAAGTTATTATTATTTGGTCAAACGTATGTATTATTACTTAAAATTATTCATATTCATATTATTGTTATTCATCATCATGTTATTGTTATTACTCATGTTATTGAACTGATTGTTTTGGAAATTATTGTTTATAAAGTTATTATTACCAATATTGTTCATATTATTCATTTGATTGTTTTGAAAATTATTATTGTTATTGAAATTATTCATATTATTATTGTTGAAATTATTATTAAAGTTCATATTGTTATTATTCATATTGTTATTAAAATTATTTCCATTATTAAAGTTCATTTGATTCATATTGTTGTTGTTCATATTATTATTTTGGTTCACATTCATGTTCTGATTCATGTTCATATTTGGATTCATATTGTTCATGATTATATTGTTTCCTTGATTACCTTTATTCATCATCATGTTATTGTTATTCATTTGATTAAAATTATTTCCGTTATTAAAGTTCATTCGATTCATGTTGTTATTCATCATCATATTGTTATTACCCATATTATTGAATCCATTATTTATAATATTCCTCTGATTGTTGTTTGAGATGAAGTTATTATTACTTATATTCCTATTATTAAAGTTCATATTGTTGTTATTCACCATCATATTGTTATTACCCATATTATTCATATTGTTCATTCCATTCATTTGAGGCATAATTTTCATATTCATGAATTGCATCATGTTTTGCATCATCATAGGATTCATCATCATATTATTATTGTTATTCATGATTTGATTTGGCATATTTGGAAATGGCACATTATTGTTTTGAGGTGGAATATCTTGAAGCTTAGGTAACTTTGTTTTGTTTCCAAGATAATTTTTATTATCATCTATTCTTGTATAAAATAGAATATAAGGAATATCGTCATTATTTACTTCTCCTTTTAATATTTTATATAATTTATTATCCTTTGGTATATTTCCTTCGGCATCACACTTTATTTCTTTTGTTGTTGCATCATTATACATAACCCAATTATGGTTTGGAGATTGTCTACAGTATGCAATAAAATGTCCACTCATACCACTTTCACCCAAGTGATTTACAATGCCAGATAAGAAATATCTTGAGTTATTTTCTTTAGATTCAACATACTTGTTGAAGTCCACTATTTGTGGAATATCCTTTAATTGAACATTAAATTGAAGACCTTGTCCTTTATTTAGAATAATTATTAGATTTTTTGGTAAATTGTGAAGTTTAGTTTGCATCGAAGAATTACAACTTTTTTTGCAATAATTACAATACATTGCATTTTCTCCATTCATGTAATTCAATTTTTGGTCGTACTCAAAACAATCATCTAATGTCACATGTGTTTCTTTACCCTTATATCGTCTTACTTCTTCTAATGGAAATATTAGGAAGAAATATATTTGATAATTATAAAGTGTCGTATTACAAACTGAACAGGTAGTAGTAGTACAATTAAAAGCATAAAAATTTCGAGACACAACTGAATTATTTATACTCTTAAACTCGTTCAAAAAAGTATTCCACATGAGTTGCTGATTTTTTTGCATAGCAGGATTTTGTAATATACCATTATTTTGAGTATTATTTTGTTTTACAGATCTTTCGTTAAGACATTCATGCAACGTCATTATTAAATAATTAATTAAATCCTTAGAGTCATTTGCTGCAATACCCTTAAATAGTTCATTACTATTTGCTAATGTTGTTTTGAATTGGTGTGGAGCGAAGTATTTAGATTTATTATTTTTATCTTTGACATTATTAATAACATCTACAAAGTCAAGAACCAATCTATTAGTAATTGCTGTATCACGATTGTTTGTAAAATTAGTTCTTCTTTGTAATTCATTATTATTATTATGTACAATATCCCAAAGTTCCCTGCCAAAATCAGTTAGATTGATGAAACACTGTAGAGTAGCGTTCATATAGCATGTAGCACCAATATTTTCTAAACCATTTTGTGTCTTCAGATTACCATTATCATTATAAGGATTTGTGCTAGGATTCACAGTATTGGTTATTAGGTTATTGTTTTGAAGATTAATATTATTTTGATTATTATTTAGAGACAAGTCTTTTATAGTTTGTAGTGTCCCGATAAAAGTTTTTAACTCATTAATTTCGCTCATATCTAAACTATCAAACTCCCACGCATTAAGAATGTAGTAATAATACAATATACTCCATGCTAACTTGAATAAATTACAGGTGTTTTCAGTATTGAGTAGAGGATTACTTAATATATTTTTAGTATCCTGGTATAATTGTCGTATTAAACTGTCAGAGTTTGGTTTCAGCATATTTTGAGATTCAAATTTGTTATACATCGTTTGATTAAATTGATAAGTGAAGAGTTGTTGTTGATTAGTATTAAGAAAATTTGGAAATATTGTTTGAATACTATTAGGGCAATTGTGCCAAGTATCAACTAGTTGTGAATCGATTTGATATTGTTGGTTAGAGAGATTAATTTTGTTAAGATTCGTTTTTTTAGGTTTATTGTTGAATGGAGTAAAGTTAAGATTGTTGTCATTATTGTTATTATTGGAGTTGAGATTAATGTTGATATTATTGTGTTGAGGTGAGTCCTTTTTTGGATTAGTGGGAATGATATTATTATGATTGATGTTATTAGATTTTTTGTTAATTGGACTAAGGTTTAGTTTGTGAGGATTGATGTTTTGAGATTCTTGTATAGTGGGATTATTGTTGTTAATTTGATTGATGTTAATATTATTGTTAGTATTGGAGTTTGGATTGTAGGATATTGGATTGGTATAGCTGTTATGAATTTGATTAGAGTTGTTATGATTATTATTATTGATATCATTTAGTTTGATATTATGAAGATTATGTAAATTAGATGAAGAGGTGACGATTTGTTTTGAATCATTGATAAGTGGAGGAATGGATTCAAAATGACTAGTGAAATTAATACTAGATGTATCGATACCAACATGTGATAGAACATTATCATTTAATTTCGATAATTTGGAATGTAAAGAACTTAGTTGTTGTTTCTTACTAGTGTATTGCAGTAATATGCTCCAAGATACTTGGAATAATTGCCATCCAACAGTATTAGGATTATCAGTTTCGTACAATGAAATAAAAGTTACAGTATCTAATAATAGTTGATTAATCAATTGTGTTAAAGAATTTATGTTGTGATTTTTAGAAACAAATTGTTTATATTGAGCAATGCAATATGAATGAAATCTTTGTTGTATATCATGAGATGAGAGTATATTTTTTATAGATTGATACTTTGTATAAGTAAACTCATTGGAAAGTTTGTATGGAAAAAGCTTATTTTTGTTTATCTGAGAAATTTGTTGGAGCAGATTATCAAAATTGCCGTCTATTGTTAAATCATTTTTTGCTATTTTGACTCCACAAAAAGTTTCATATTGTTCTTCCATACTATAACAACAATTGTTGAAAGAGATAGCACAACATGCAGTGTATAGTAGAATTTTTAATGTATTTGTCATATTTACCTATGTTCAAATATATACTATAAAAACATTATAGCATCATAATTATTAATATTACATTAATATATTAAGTTAATAAATAATTTTTTGTTTAGATATCAAAGCATAAGTAGCATATTGTTTTGAAAAACAAATATAATACTAGTATGTGGATTATAAGAAAACACTGTATATTACAAATATACAATTTTACATATAAATAACTAACAATATTTATTGTAAATCATAAATTATAGTCTACTAAATTAGAGTCTATAATCCAAGGATAGTTTATTTTGTTATCATACTAAATGACACAAAATATATCATAGAAATTAGACATAAATATAATAGTTTGAGAAATATATTATTCTTTAATTTATTAAAACAAAATACATTAATCGTTTTAAATTTACTAAGTAAAACCTGTGTTATTTGTGTAATATACTTAAGTTTGAGTACTATAAATACCACATGAAATACACACACTGTCTATAGTTCAACATTCAGACAAACACTTCACAAAATAATCGAAACAAACAAATAGAACAATGAATACTGGCGGAGAGAGGGGGATTCGAACCCCCGGTACAACCTTTCAATCGTACGGCGGTTTAGCAAACCGCTGGTTTAAGCCAACTCACCCATCTATCCTTATAACAATATTATACCACTCTGAAAATTTTGATTCAAGTGTTTTTTATTAAAAATATTAAATATAATTGTTAGTTGCAAGTTATAGAATATTATACTTGTATGTAATAAGCATAGACAGCAATATAACAAAAATATCAAATTTCTAATATTATTTTAACCTAGTGGAAGTACCATAAATAGTTGTACTTCTATGATACAATATATATATATTAATTTAACATTATAAAAATTATGAAATTTACTTTTGATTGGCTCAAAGATCATCTAAAAACTGATTTAAATTATATTGAAATATCTGATGAATTAACAAGTCTTGGAATAGAAGTTGAAAGTATTACAGACTATTCAAAAGTATTAAATAATATAGTAGTTGGAAAAATATTAGTTGCAGATAACCATCCAAATGCTGATAAATTACATGTGTGCAAAGTAGATATTGGTAATAACAAAACACTAAATATAGTTTGTGGGGCTAAAAATGCCAGAGCTGATATATATGTTGCAGTTGCTTTAGAGGGAGCAATTATTCCTAGAGATAATACAGTATTAAAAAAAGGATCAATACGAGGAATTGAAAGTCAAGGAATGATGTGTTCGGTAAATGAACTTAACATAGACGATGATAGTAATACAGATGGTATTATTGAATTACCAAATACTTCTATTATAGGGGAACCGGTGTACAAGGCATTAAATCTAGATGATATAATATTCGATATTAGTATTACTCCAAATAGAGCTGATTGTTTTAGTGTAAGAGGAATAGCTAGAGATTTAGCAGCCGCAGGATGTGGAGAATTAATAGATTTAAGTATTAATACAATTGAAAATAGTATAACTAGCACAATTAATAATAATATTGATTTAAAATTAGAAACCAATAATTGCAACTACTTCTCCACACTTGCAATAGATTCATTTAGTGGCAATACTCCTGATTTAATCGCTAGAAGATTAAAACTAATAGGTCAGAAGTTAATAGCATGTCCAGTGGATGTAGCAAACTATATCTGTTTTGATATTGGACAACCTATGCACATATTTGATAGAGATAAACTAACAGACACTATATATATAAGAGATTCAAAGAATGGTGAAAAACTAACTACATTAAATGGTGGCAAAGTGGAAACATTACCAGATGGTGCTATAGTAGCTGCTTCTGACAGTGAGGTACTAAGTTTATTAGGTATTATGGGAGGAGAATCAACTTCTGTTTCTACAGAATCAAAAAACTTATTAGTAGAGAGTTCATACTTTGATAAAGTTTCAATAACCAAAGCTGGTCAATATTTACATATAGTATCTGATGCTAGAACTAGATTTGAAAGAGGTACAGACCCAAGTAATGTTGAATTATCAATGAAATATTTTGTGTATTTATTATCTAAATCTTGTCCGTCAATAAGAATGTCTGAAATAAAAAGTGTTGGTTCTTTACCAGATAATACTTACGAAGTTAAATTAACATACAATAAATTTCATGCATTAACAAATTTAGGAAAAGATGAATTTAATAAATCTGAAGAATTACTTAGCAATTTAGGATGTCAAATATTACAAAGTAATGAGAATTATATATGTGTTAAAACACCATCTTGGAGACATGATTTACATATTGAAGAAGATTTAATAGAGGAAGTATTGAGACTGATAGGATTTGATAAAATACAAAGTATCCCATTAGAACATCGTAATCCAATTATGAAACATGATCTCGAAGACAAATTATTAGATGCTTTAATATATAATGGTTATTATGAAGTAAAAACATTTTCACTAATAGATAATAAGACCGCAGAATTATTTACAGACAATAATAATATAGTAAAAATTTCTGATGTATTATCCAATGAATTTGCAGTCCTAAGACCAACTTTAATTGCTTCTCATTTAAAATCAATTATTCAAGCACAAAATAGAAGCCAAAATGGATTAAAAATAGTAGAGATTGGAAAACAATTCATTATAAACAATAATAAAATAGCAGAAGACAAAATATTAATTGGTACTATTTCTGAAATTAATAAATATCGACATTGGTTACACAATAGTGAATTATCAGTATTTAATATAAAAGAAGATTTAGAAAAAATACTCAGTATTATTGGGTCTAATATTAGAATTACAGATAATGCTCCTGATTATTACCATCCTGGAAGAAGTGGAAGTTACATATATCATAAAGATACAGTAATTGCTAGTTTTGGAGAAATTCATCCTTCAATATTATCAGAATTAGGAATAAAAGGAAAAGTATTATCATTTGAAATATTTTTGGATAGAATAGATACAAATAAATCAAATAAAATCAAGAAACCAATTGTATTATCTCAATATCAACCAATAACTAGAGACTTTTCATTTATATTAGATAAATCAATAAGTGCTAGCAAAATACTTGAATGCATTAATAAACTACACATAAATGAAATAAAAGATATTAATATATTTGATTTATATGAATCTGAAACTTTTGGTAATGAAAAAAAAGCAATAGCATTTGAAGTATCAATACAATCTGATAAAGAAACATTAAATGATGAGCAAATACATATAATATCAGATAAAATAATCAATAGTATTACTAATAATTGTAATGCAGTACTACGTGACAGATAATTGTTATATATGAGAGTGATGTAATTAATCACTCTCTGAACACAAATATTGTTCTAAATTATTTAATGAATGCATACAATACATAGTTGAAATTATATAACTTATTTACATATAAATATTATTATTGTACATAAGTGTATTTCATTTTATTATATATAATACTTCAATTGCCAGCATGATGGTAAAATATTATATAGTCACATTTTATACAATAACAATTTTAAAACAATGTACTATTCTGTAACATTTTTCTGCATTATCGAAAATTCTGCAACATAGCACTGATTGGTAATTTTGATTTAATAATTCAATCGAGTAATAATAATACAAAGAAATATGGACGTATAGACTTGTAAGTGTATAATAATGTAATTGAAATAATTAGTAATTACAATCAAATAAATAAATGTAGTAATATGATTAATAATAATAAATTTATATATTACCATGTTTCACTTCAGATAAACAAATGTAAATATAATTAAATACTATGTTTATGAAACATTATCAATAAACAATACATCAATTTTGTAATTTAATAATTATTATTTACATATCTATATAAGTGGTATAATACATACATATATTACTATTCATTACATATAAACATGGACAAGTTATTATTGCAAGCAGTTGAATATTTAAAACAAGGAGATGTAATATCTGCACCTACTGATACTGTTTATGGTTTATTTGGAGATGCTACTAATGATAATGCTATAAAGAAAATATATGAAGTAAAAGGGCGTCCTTCTCATAATCCATTGATAGTGCATGTAAATGGTATTGACATGGCTAGTAAAATAGCAGAATTCAATAATGAAGCAGAATGTATAGCTGATTATTTTTGGAATATAGTAAAGAAACCACTAACTATTGTATTAAAATCTACTAGTAATAATATATCAAAATACGTAACCGCTGGATTATCAACAGTAGCTCTACGATGTCCATACAATAATATTGCAATAGATTTAATTAATGCATTTAATGGACCACTTGCTGCCCCAAGTGCCAATACTTCTAATAGAATTAGTCCCACTTCATATTCAATGGTAAAAAATGATATAGGAGATAAAATACCATTAATATTGGATGGTGGAGACTGTATTGTAGGAATAGAATCAACTATTATAGATTTAACAAGAAAACCATATGTAATACTAAGGCCAGGAGGAGTATCAAAAGAGGATATAGAAGTATTTTTGAAGACTAGTATAGTATTTGATAATCAAAATGACAATGATACTGTAATAGCTCCTGGTATGCTGAAAAAGCATTACTCACCAATTTTGCCATTACGAATTAACGCAACGACTCCATGCGTTGGTGAAGCATTTATTGCATTTGGTAAAACAGATTGCAATTACGATGCTAATTTGAGTACTAATAGTAATTTATACGAAGCGGCTAGAAACTTATTTATTACATTAAGTAGATTAGATAATCCAAGTAAATATACAGGAATTGCAATTATGCCAATACCCAATATTGGAATAGGCGTAGGAATTAATGATAGAATAAAACGTGCTGCATATAAAGAATAACCACTTTTATTTCTCCACTAAATAGATATTGTAATTATTATGATTATTATGTATACTAGAATAGTAGGATGTCCTTGTAGCCCAGTTGGATAGAGCGTGAGTTTCCTAAACTTGAGGTCGTGGGTTCGATCCCCTCCAAGGACACCATGTTTTGTGAATTTATAGGGATACCATAATTTGTGGCTATTTAGTGTTCTATTAATATTCATATTGAAATTACATCTGCTAATTTTATAGTAATAATTATAAATAAATAAAAGTAATACATACTAGTACGACTTGATATATAATTAATGCTCGTTACAAATTTTATTACAACCTTAATAAATAATAAATTTACCTATTTTTTATAACATACTTAATAATAAATACATAACCAAGCATAATGACGTACACAATAATGTTGGTGTTAACACTATACATCCGCAAGCTGCATCAATACAATCACAACATGTATTTTTTTTGTATTGCTGTATTGTTTTCGTATTAATGATATTAGGTGTATTCATTCTATTAATAGGTGTAACAGTGTTATTACTTAGTTTATCAGTATCATTATTGATTTTTACTACAGTATTTATTTCATTATTATCATATATATTACTATTTTGTAATGTTTGTTTATTAAGATTCATTGCTAAATTGGAATCTTCAATATTATTTTGTGTATCGATGCTAATATTTTTATTATTAATATTTAATACTTGATTATTTTCTGTTTTTATAATTTCATTGCGTTGAGGATTATCAATGTTACTACTATTATGTTGTACTTGTAATTTTATGTATCCATTATTTGATAAATTATTATAATTAGAATGCAAATCTAAAATTGAATTGTTATTACTTGTTTGTGAGATTAAATCCATACGATCACTACTTAGTGATGTATTATTATATGAAATATCTGTTATATTTTGTTTTAGTTCTTCATTTGCTGAAACACTACTATATGTATTAAATATATAGAAGTTTATAATTGCAATATTAAGTAGAATTTTACAACTCATAGAATTAACATTAGTCATACTATTTGGATAGATTGTATCTCACGAATAGTTAAGAAATAGTAAAATTTTTTATTACAACATACATATAGATTATTAAACATGAGTGCAATATAAACTTATTTTACTTACATACTAATAAAATTCATAATTACTATTTATATCATATTATATAAGTAATAAAATATTAGTAAATCATTTATATACAATACCCCAATATAATACTAAAGTTTTCATACTAATAACTCTTTGCTACTATTATTTCTTGTATTGTATTTTGACCAGTAAGAATACATTTTCCATTAGTGTCAGTTTGTTCAGTTGGTATACATCTTATTGATAAAGATAAATCATTCAACTTATCTAAATTCTCATTACTACCAGACCATTTGACTCTAGCAAAACCATTATTATTACTAAAATATTCTTGCAGTTCATTAAATGTTGTTATATCATTTACTAATTTTGATTTACAAATATTTTCATGTTTATTTTTCAATGTTGCATCATGATTTTTCAATAACGAATCAAATGTATTTATAAATTCTTCTTTATTTAATTTTAATTGTTTTAAATCATCACTTCTTTTAATAAAAAATACTGTATTAGATTCAACTTCCTTTATTCCTATTTCACAAATGAATGGTACTCCTTTTCTTACGTATTTCCATTTTTTATTTTGTGGAGAATCGTCATTATTATCAATTAATACTCTAAATTTATTAGATAATGCACTTTTTATACTATTACAATACTCCATGATACTTGAAGTATTATTAGAATCCTTTATTATTGGAATTATTACAGCATGATACGGTGCCACTTGCGATGGTAAGTTTAAACCGTTATCGTCAGAGTGTGACATTATCATAGCACCTATTATTCTTGTAGATAGTCCCCACGATGAAGTATATACATATTGCATGTTTCCATCTCTATCTTGATATTTTATATTTGTAGCTTTCGCAAAATTTTGTCCTAGAAAATGACTAGTAGCAGCCTGCAATGCTTTTCCGTCTTGCATCATTGCCTCTACTGTATATGTGTCAATAGCTCCAGCAAACTTATCATATTCTGGTTTTTTACCTGGTATTGCAAATAACTGTAATACATCACAAATAAACCACTTATATACTTCATGCATTCTTATTGTTTCTTCAATGGCTTGCTCTGCAGTTTCATGAGCAGTATGTCCTTCTTGCCATAAAAATTCAGCTGTTCTTAAGAACATCCTAGGTCTCATTTCCCATCTCACTACATTACACCATTGATTAATTAGTAATGGTAAATCTCTGTAGGATTTTATCCATTTTGAAAATGATTTACCTATTATTAATTCAGATGTAGGTCTGACAACATATGGAGTTTCTAATTTCCCAGAGGGAACTAGTTTCCCATCTACATATTCCAATCTGTGATGTGTAACAACTGCCATTTCCTTTGCAAAACCAGCTACATGTTCAGCTTCCTTTTCAAATAAATCTACTGGAATGAATAATGGAAAATAAGCATTTGTGTGTCCCAATTCTTTAAATGTATTATCCAATATATTTTTGATATTTTCCCAAATGGCAAATCCATATGGTTTTATTACCATGCACCCTCTAACATCTGATAATTCAGCCAAATCAGCCTTTAATATAACTTCTTGATACCAAGCACTGAAATTTTCTTCTCTTGTAATTGATAATGCATTCTTTTTTTGAGACATATTCATTTAGAAATAGTATGTTAATATACACAATATTATAGCATAAATTGTAAATCGTAATGTTCAGATTATTTGCCACTAATAAACATACTTATTAATGTAAAACTTACTATTATAAAATCAATCTCGCTAACATGTATATATAAAAAATTGCATCAGCACCGGATATGTTGTTTTATTTTAAATAATGTCATAAAATGAAATTGAAATATGTCTTCCACTAAGGGATTTTTAATGTTTTCCAAAACATTTTTACGTTTAATGACAATTACTTGCTTGACATTGTGTAACAATAGTAATGCAGCAGTTGATATTACTTTTTACAAAAATAATGATTGCGAAATAAAGTGTAATCGAGAATGTGAAGTATTTGATGGCAGTAAAGAATCACTTGATGAAGTAAATAAACTAATAGGTAATTATTTTAAAATAGATTCAATTACTTATGATAACAATTCAAATACTATTAATTTTAAATGTATGAAATTACAAAAAGATACTAATTGTGTATTAATATTAAAGAATAATCATACAGTATTACTACACAATGCTGAAACAGAATTCTCATCCTTGCCTTCAGATTTAAATATTAATGACTCAGAAGAATCACTGCCTAATATATTAATTGATGGTGGCAATAATACATTTAATGAACTTATAATAAATGGATTTAATGGTATTAAATTTGACAATATTAAGTCAGACATATATGCTTCATACCATACTAATAAATTTGTAAGTGCCTATATTGATACCAAATAGAATTGAGTTGAGTTATTGGCCTGTAATGAATAAGTGTATTTGATTTATTACTGGTATTTTTATATTTTGCTAATTTATTTTTATTATGCATATATGAATTTATTGTATATTATTTTTAATATTACATATTAATATGGAATTATTATATTATCTTCATTACATAATGACTTTTTTATTATTCCAAATGCAGTATTGTCATTGTCATCTGAACCATTATTAAATACATATAATTTATCTCTCGCTCTAGTTAGAGCAACATAAAGTAATCTAAAGAGTTCCTTGGATTCTTCTGTATATTCTTCATTTATGTATTCTTCTAACTCAATACAAGATTCATTTACGGATGGTTTTATAAAAAATAAATATTTATTATTATATGGTTCAAATATATTTTGATTATCTTTATATATGAATTTTACTTGTCCTTTATCTGATTGTAAATTGAAATTTAATAATATTACATTATTAGCTTCTAATCCCTTAGAACTATGTATTGATGAAAATCTAATACAGTCTCTAAAATTGTCATATGAATGCATAGTATGTTCAGTATTATTAAAATAATCTAGAAAATCTATTATATTTTCATTATAATTTTCTGAGTAACTTATTACTATATCCATAAAAGTCGCTATTACATCGTTATCATTTATATTATTAATCTTAATTACTTTATATATAATGTAATAAAAGAACTCCAATAAATTAGTACTTTTATATGTAGTAATAATGTTGTGAATTACTTCAAATTTATTGTTATATTTTATTTTAATACAATCAATTAATTGTTGATTTCTATTGTAACATAAATCAAATAGTTCCTGATTATTTATTGGATTATCAAAGACATATGAACTCTGTAATATTAATGCTAAACACTTATCATTAGCACTATCAATTGCTATATTAGCCATTGATAATATGGTTTGTACTATTTTTATGTCATTTAAACATAATTTATCCAACGGAGCTACATTCAATCCTAATTTAATTAATTCATAATACAAAGCAGTATTAAAATCATTTCTACTTCTAAATAGTATTAGAGCATCTCTTATATTATTATCATATATGTACTGTGCAATGGATTGATAATCGTTAGTATTTATTAATTCAAATACTCCATCATTATTACTCACGTTTTCTATTTCTATATTGTTTTTTATGGATGGATTTTGTTTATGTTTTATACAATCTATACTAAGTTGAACGATGTTATCTGTGTAGTTTCTTACTGGAATGTGTTTTCGGTACTCATTATTGAATGCAAATTGCGAATAACTTGTAAAAATTTTATCTATATTATTTAATATATTTGGCAATGTTCTATAACATTTATCTAGATACACTGTATATAGTTTTTTATTAAATTGTTTAGTAGCTTTTTTAGAATATTTGTAAAAATCAATAAACGCCTTATAATTAGCATTTTGAAATCTATATATCGATTGTTTAATATCTCCAACTATAAAAATACTTTTATTGTTCAATATATCAGCAAAGCAATTTTCAATAAAAAATCCAATTATAGCCCATTGAATAGTACTCAAATCTTGTGCTTCATCAAGTAATATAGTTTTAATATTTTTTGCTACTTCTAATAATACGTAATCTTTATATGAACTATACTTTAATAAATAATATGTTTTATTTATAATATCATTGAAATCCAAAATATTATTTGTACTTTTCAATAACGATAACTCATTGTATATTCCATTTATTATTTGTGTAAATATTTTTGTTTTAGATAATATATTTGCTTTGTCATTATTAATTTTCATTTCATATACTGTTTGTGCTATATCATTTAATATAGATGTATTAACACATGTACATTTTATATTCTTTCTTATACTGCCAGTTTTAGTTAAAAATACATCTTCTACGTTTTGATTATCAAAATATGTATTAATAATGTACTGTTGTTCAGTATTGAATTGTATATTATTTACAATCAATTTATTATATAGAATATTTTTAGCATTTTGATTATATATAGATAAATAACTAGTATTATTACTAAATATATCATCTATTAATTCATTTAAATAATAACTTGAAAAAGGAATATTTGTGTCGCAATCTATTAAGCTATTAAAATACCGCTGTTTAGCTTTGTGTAATAGAAGTTTTAGTTCTTCTTGTTCTATAATGTTAAATCCTGGAGAAATATCTGCTTCTATTGCAAATTGAGTTAATATAGTTCTACAAAAACTATGTAAAGTCATTATTTTAGTATGATTTAATTCATTCTGAAACATTATAAATAATTTTCTGACATTTCTTATTAGATTACTATTTACATTTGTAATACTTAATGTATTACTTAAATAATTATAAATATATTCATTATCTTTAGTATGTAAATCTTTTAATATAGATGAAATTCTATTAAACATTTCCGATACTGCAAAGTTTGTAAATGTTATACACAGTATTTCAGATGGCTTTATACCACTAATTAATGATTTCACATACCTATCAACTAGTAATTTAGTTTTACCAGACCCAGCTGAGGCAAATGCAAAACAAGAGGCATTAATATCTAAAGCATCTGATGATTTCTTAAAAGTATTGTTCATGTATTTTCTCCAGTAATAATTTAATTTTACCAGAACTATCTAATACAACAAGTAAAACATAATGCATTAATATTTAAAGTATTTTATAATTCCAATTTCAGAATTTTATTGGATAAATATTAAAATAGCATATAAATTGTAATATACTTATCAATTAATTTACAAAACTATATATTTAATACTCCAGTATTATATTATGAATGAATTAACAAATCTGAAATACAAAAGAAACCTAAGTAGATGGTGCCCATAACGGGAATCGAACCAGTGACACACAGATTTTCAGTCTGTTGCTCTACCAACTGAGCTATATGGGCAACCCTATATACAATATAACATGTTGCAAAAAATATGTCCACTATAATTTTTTATAACTGTCATTGTTTAGAGAGGTTATTATATTGTGAGTGTATGAAAATGTTTTGTTATAGATAGTGTATTTTATAATCATGATATAAATAATTATTTTATTTATTAGGACGATATACATACCAAAGATTGTATATCCTTTCAAAAACATGAAAACTCTATATGAAGCATTTAAAGAACAAAATCCATAATGTCCTATTGACTGATTGTTTTGCATATGGTATCATGAAATTGATAATGGAGCCTGTGTGGCGGAATAGGTAGACGCGCCAGACTTAAAATCTTGTGTCATTCGTGACGTGTCGGTTCGAGTCCGACCACAGGTACCATATCCGGCTGGTTTTTGCACTATTTATTAATAAAAATCATTATCAGTTGTATTTTAATGTTTAGAGGAAATATGAAGTTAAAGACTAAAAGCAGTGCGAAAAAGAGATTTTCGGTTACAGCAAATGGGCATGTAAAGATGGCTCAGTGTAATAAGAG
This sequence comes from Alphaproteobacteria bacterium, assembly GCA_017475965.1. Classification (GTDB taxonomy): domain Bacteria; phylum Pseudomonadota; class Alphaproteobacteria; order RUG11792; family RUG11792; genus RUG11792. Next base: position 18,115 of record JAFVEL010000005.1, read on the forward strand.
ACATAATATGCGTAAGCGTAGTAATAGAATGTTAAGACAATCTCGTGGTACTTGTTTAATGCATCCTAGTGACGCTAAAACAGTATTAAACAATTATTTTCATTTTAGTGTATAGGAGATATAATAATGGCAAGAGTAAAAAGAGGTGTTACTGCTCACGCTAGACATAAAAAGGTATTGAAATTTGCTAAAGGATTTAGAGGTAGAACATCTAAGTGCTTTAGAATAGCAGTAGAAAGAGTTGAAAAGTCTTGGTTATATGCTTATAGAGATAGGCGTAATAAAAAACGTGATTTTAGAGCTTTGTGGATTCAGAGAATCAATGCAGCTGTGAGATCTAATGGAATGAAGTATTCTACTTTCATGAATGGTTTACACAAAGCTAATATAATTGTAGATAGAAAAGTGTTATCTAAATTAGCCATGGAGAATCCTGAAGTATTTTCTACGTTCATTGAAAAGTCAAAACAAGCACTGGCAGCTTAGTCTCTTAATACTGCGGTCGTGGTGAAACTGGTAGACACGCAGCTTTGAGGTGGCTGTGGAGAAATCCGTGTAAGTTCAAGTCTTATCGACCGCACCATTTCATGGTTGTTCCTTATTTTTTTTTATATGTTATCTTGAGATAAGTGTTTGTGATTTTCCTCTGAGGCTTTTTGAGAATGTCACGTGGTATATTATTTTCAAAGCTGTGATTAAAATATTATAACATAATACAAAGCAATAGTAGATATAACATATTACAAGTATGAATATATTGATGGTTTTTATGTAAATTAACTATTTATTATATTATTACGCTATACAATATATAATGTGAAGTAATAAAGTATTATAAAAAATGGTACGTAATACTATTAAATTCGTATACTTTTGTATATTAATTAGTGTATTTATTACAAGCACATATTCTAACATAATAGTTGAGAATAATATATTTAATTTGTATAATGAGATTGAAAATGATAAAATTGAAAATAAAGATTATAAGTCCAGTAAATCACATAATTTAGATTTTAGTAACACAATTAGTACTAGTGCAAGTTCTATTGAAATTAATACAAGTAATTGCTGTAATATTGAAGGTAATACTTTAAATACAATACAAAATACTTGTAATAATATTATTACAAATATCCAACCACATCCATATGAACCTAGGGAAATATTGTATATAGATGAATGGGATAATTGTGAATATAATCTTAAATTAAATGTAATACAATTTTCAAAATATAATTTTAATAAATTTACAATACCAATTTCTAAATATGATAAGTATTATAAAAAACAAAATGCAATATTCAAAAAGGAACAATCAATTTTAACTGGTACAGAAGAAACACAAGATATATCATTAGAATTTTACAAAAATTTTTATGTTAAAAAAGATCAAGACTTTTATTATTATATAAATTTGTTAGCCTATTTACTAAAAGGTAGTGACAAATTATATCATGATGTTAATACTGGATTATACAATAACAATGAATTATTTAAATATTGCAATTATGCAAATCAATATGATATTGAATTTACTTTTGATATATTTATTGAAAATATATGTAACGCAATGAAAACAAGTAAACTAATAAAAGATTATGATTTAACATATGAAATCAATGAATTTCGCTTAGGATTACAAAGACATATTGATAATACTGAAAGGAGACAAGAAATTTGGGATGATTTTTTGTCATATATATATTAAAAAAAATAAAATACTATTGACATTTTATTAATACATATTTTACAATCAATTCATGGATTAACAAAAAATTTTAATAATGAAATATTTTTTGATAAAATTATTATATTCACAATTAATAATCTTTACAATGTGCAGTCATACATATGCTTCTCAAAATGTTGTGCCTCCACATCCATACGAACCAAGATATATAATATTTCCAGGTGAGAAAGCACACAATAGTGTACAAATTATGAACTATTATCAATTTAATAAATATAATATGGAATGTTTTACTAAACAAATGACTAGAGAAGAACAACAAAACTGCAAATTCTGTCAATATATGAAAAAACAAAATGAAAAACAAATGTCATTGGTACTTGGTACACAGTATGAATGCACAACAAACAATACTCCTGATAGGGAATATCATAAAATAAATATCGAAGAAAATCAACCATTAAATTATTATATTAATTTATTAAATATATTAAGACAATTGAATGAAAAATTAAATAATGAGATTCTATCAATGGCAATATGCCAATGAGCTCTTACCATATTATCTATACTGCTACGAGCAAAAAATATATTGATAGGAACGAACTAGAAAAAGTACTAATGTTTTATAACAAATTAGTTTGTATAGACAAATATCGCAAATCAGCTAACAAGAACAATACACCAATTGAACTTTACAATGTTTGTTACAGTTATATTACTAAACAATATACTTTCACTAATTGTACAAATAATACTATTACTGATGTTATTAATGAAAATTGTAAAATACCCAAAAAATACTACAATTGTTACTACCACAATATTATAACAGAGCATGCATTTACAGACAGTGACAGGAAAAGTGGTAATTTTGTTTCCAATGATGACTTAAAATTAATACTAGAGAATATTTTGACAAGAATAATGCTGTGTTTCAATGCGTTAAAAAATGCAGACATATCTAAATTAATTAGTACATTATTTCGTTATTTAATTGAAAATGATAATAATAATATTGCAATAAATGAAGCATTTACTGAATTTAAAAAACAACTAACTAATAATCAAAATGTTGTATGATAACAGATGTATAATAACAATAATATTTTAAACTAATAAAAAAGTAATGCATCAAATAAAATGACATATAATGTATTGTAATACTTTTATTTAAAAAGTATATTACTTATAGTTATTATGTAAAAAACTATAGCACTAGTTTCATATAATGCTATAGTCTATTTTATTATTGAGTGCAATATAGTTTGTAGTAATATTAAATTGTTCACTTATTATTGATTTCAGATTCAGTTTGTAGTTTGACTAAGTTATTACAATTTGATATGCTGTTCCTTATATTTGTGAATATATCTTGATATAACTCATCCATATGTATATTACTAATATGTTTTTCAACTAATACAAGTGTTTCACTGCTAAATAATTTTTTGTTATCTTGTTTATCTTGAATTGCCAATACTGCTTCATTACATAATTTTAAAATATTTGATTCAGGATTTTTTGAAAATTCAATATTCGACAGTTTTTGTAATTGTTCTACAATATTTATAATTGAATTTCTAAACTCATTATAGTGTTTAATCTTAACAATATCTGTTTCTTTTTTATTTGTATTAATTGATCTATTAAATAAAATATCTTCTGCTAAATCTCCAATCAGTATTTCAGTATTGAACTTGATATCCTCCATAATATTATTTTGGAGTATTGATATGTTATTTGGCACATTTAAAATATCATCTAAAAATAATTGTATTACATCGTGATTATACTTGTCATTATATACATCTTGCGATTTATATTTCTTTATATTCTTCTTTAGATTATTTTGGAGAAGGATTAGATTATCATAGATTCTCGTGATAACGAATGCATTATCATCTGTTGTTCCATTTAATATTGTATTTAAATTTTTATGATTTAATATATCTTTTGTTAAACTATACATTGTACGTAATAAGTTATTATACATTTCTACTATGAATGTTTGTATAAAGTATTCCTGATGTTTATTTAAAATATTTTGGAATGGTATATTATTTATTACGTCCTCTAATACTTCATTTCTAATATTTATTAAATAATTATATATTTTTGTGATGTACGACAAATTATTATTAATTTTATTATTTTGTAATATTTCATTCAGTGGCTTGTAATTTAATATATTAACTTCCATAATCCAAATTGTATGTAATAATTCGCTATAAATTGATTTTATTAATTTTGTGTCATATTGCGTTTTATGCATATTAATTATATCTTGTATTGAAATACCATTCAAAGTATCATTATATACTTTATTTTCTAGTAATGCGTATTCATATTCGTTTGTTCTTTTTAAATCATTAATAAGTGAATTAGATTTGTCCTTATCAATTGTATCTAACAATCTTCTATTTACATATTCTTTCCATCTACTATTTAATTCGACATCTTTGTATTTATTATTTAAATCATTACTTGACATTGTACATACAGATATATTATTTCGAATGATATTATCTTCAAATGCATCTGGTAATAAACGCTTATTTATATAATGGAAACTTCTATTTGAATTATATTTATTTTGCATTAATTTATTAAAACCGTTTTGCTCTGCTAATTTAATAAAATATTTTTGAAAAGGAATTGTAAAATTATATAATAAATAGCAATAAATAATATGTTCATTATTTTGTTTATTATGATTGAACTTATTTTCAAAGTAATCGTATTCATTTTCATTATTAATACCAGCAAACGCATTCTTTAATTTGTTCATAATATTATCTTTATATTGTTGAGATAAGGACATTATTTCTTCAGATGGACATGATGAATTAACTATCTTGTGTAAATCATTATTTAATTTGATCTGATTACTTTTGATATACTTATCACTATAATCTTCCAATATTATTTTCCAAATTTCATCTTCACTATTCGCATGTATATTAAATAATAGATTATAAATATTATCTTCTAATGAAGATTGCTTTGATACTATATTTTTTCTTATAATATCATTTAAATACCTTTTTGATATTTTATTGGTATATTCATTGGTATCTTTATTTGCATTTTTATTAAAAAATAAATTTGCTATCACACCATTTAATTTTGATAATATTTCATTATATCCCCAATATTCAAGTTTTAATGCAAGATTATTGGTGGCATTTTGTATTTCATTATTATTCCATATATCACCATATTCGTATTCCATTAATTGTTTATTTTCTTGTGCAATATCATTAATAAAAGTGTTATTAATCGTTTTATTACTTGCCAATATATTATTCGATTGTAATAGTAATAAACTACTACATATTGTTAATAATTTTGTAATATTCATAATATTACTGCTAAAATCAGCGAATCCCTTACTAGTAAATTTATAACTGTTTAAAAAAAATATCAATATTTTTTAAATTTTAAAATAATTATTACAATGTTCATAACGATTAATAAATTATTTATTAATAATTTTTATATATTGTTGTATTTCTTTAATAAAATTCAAATTAATATCATTATTCATAAATTGTATTATTGTATTTATTCTTCTTTCTCCTAGCTTTTTTATATTACATAATTCATCTTTATTAGCATTAATGAAATTATCAATGGTTTTAAAATAATCAGCTATATCTATTGCTATTGTGCCACCTATTTCATGTATTCCAAGTGATGTTATAAATCTATTTAATTGTATTTCTCTTCTATTATTAATAGATAATAATAAATTACTAATGGATTGCTTGCCCCATCCTTTTCTGTTATTTAATATACTAATACCATTATTAGATTCTAATTTAAATAAATCAATTGGATTTTTTACTAATCCAATATCATATAATTCTTTTACTTGTTTGTTTCCTAATCCATCTATATCGAAACATTGCTTAGATACAAAATATATAATATATCTAATTGCCTGTTCTGGACATGAGTAGTGATTAGGGCAAAATATATCAATGGAATCATCAATTTGTATTAATGATGAACCACAATATGGACACGCAATTGGAATTTCTATCATCGGATTATTGTTTTTCTTATGAATACCAACTATTTTAGGGATTACATCTCCAGATCTTTCTATTATTATTTCATCTCCAATTGATAATTTTTTATTTTGTATTTCTTTGAAATTATGTAGTGTTACTTTAGATATAATACTTCCTTGTATATTAATAGGATCTAATATTGCAACTGGAGTTAATTTACCAGTTCTACCAACATTTATTTCAATGTTATTAATAACAGTAATGGCTTGGGCAGCTGGAAACTTATATGCTAATGAATGTCTAGGATTTCTACCAACAAATCCTAATTTCTTTTGTATTGCTAAAGAATTGATTTTTAATACAGTACCATCTATTTCGTAATCCAATGTATTTCTAATTTGTTGTATTCTATCACAGTAATCAATAAATTGTTCTATAGTATTACCATGTTCATAATTACACACATCAAATTTTAATTTTTTTAACAGTTCCAATACTTCAATTTGAGTACTTGGATTTATTTCATTATTATTACTATTGATATAATAGGCAAAAAACATTAGATTTCTTGATGCTGTAACTGATGAGTCTAAGTGTCTCAAAGATCCAGAGGCAGCGTTTCTAGTAGTACTAAATGTTTTATCTTTATTATTATTGTTTAATTCATGAAAAGTACTAATTGGCATATATACTTCTCCTCGAACTTCAACAATACCATCAATATTTCCTATATTTTTAGGAATATTATTTATTTGTAATACATTATTTGTAATATCTTCTCCAACATATCCATCTCCACGAGTAGATGCAGTTTGTAAGGTTCCATTATTGTATATTATTGATAATGAAACTCCATCTATCTTTTGTTCAAAACAATAATCAAATACATTTTCATTTAGCTTCAAGTATTTCTTTGCTTTTTCTATAAACTTATAAATATCTTCTTTATTAAAAGTATTAGATAATGATAACATTGGAATACTATGTTGTACTGATTTAAATTTGTTAGATTTTATTGGAGCTCCTATGCTATTAGATGGAGAATTACTATTTTTTAATACTGGATATCGAGTTTCTATTTCATTTAATCTTAATCTGAGTTTATCATATTCCACATCAGATATTATAGATTTGTTGTAATTATAATACATGTCATCGTAATATCTAATCATTTTTATTAGTTCACTTATTTCTTTATTTGCTTCTAATAATGTTAATTCTTCAACTGATTTAAATTTACTAGACATATATCAATTAATATAATAGTTCTTAATTCTATTTTAACATATTATTTTATTAGTTGCTTTGTATTATTATACTACAAAATTGTTTTAAAAATATTTTAACAAAATTTTAACTTTTTGTTAAATTTTTCTCTTGTTTTATGTATATTTACAATATATAATAATCATATGAGAATTTAATTTTCAGATAAGTTCTCTAATTAATTAAAAAAAATTAATTGAGTTTGATATTTTTTGAATAGGGAGTTTTTATGTACAATAAATTTTTAATTTTATTTACTACTATTATTACAATGGTTAGTAATCACAGTGAAGCATCAGTTTCAATAACATTCGAACCAAATAGATATATAGTGGATTGTGATGGTCAAGAACATATATTTGATAATAATACTGAGTTTAGTACATATATAAGCAATAATAATGATTTGGGACAATATTTTGGAGCTACGAGTGTTATAAAATCTAATCAGAATAATAATAACACAATAATATTTTACGATATTTATAGTTGTAATAATAAATGCGAATTGTCATTTTGTGGTAACCAACAATATACTCCAACTTTAGTATTTTATCTTAACAGAATGTTTAATTTTCATACACTTCATTTTAAATATATTCCAGAATGTATTTTATCTATGCCTCTTCGTGAAGCGAACTTCGATATAAACATGGAACATGTATATGCATCTGGAAGGTCTACTAGATTATACATTGATAATGGACGAAGGAAAATTAAATATGGAGTAGTTTATTCAAATGAAAATTTAGACAATAATACAAATACTAAGGAGACTAATCAAGATGACAAATAGTAATATAAAAAATTTATTAAGTTGTATACTTGCAGTATTAGTAAGCGTTAGCATAATATCATACAATACTAGTAATGCATCAACTATGTACAAAAGAAATCACAACAAGATTACTAAGGGGTCAAATGATAACAGAATAAATCAAACGACTACAATAGCAAAAAACTCCAATAGCTATATGTTTACAGATTCAATATATAATGAAATAAATAACCACTTGGCTATTCCACTTACGAATAATAATAAAAACAATCAAATTACTAAATATAGAGAAACTATATACAACTATAACTATGCAAAGAATACTTGTGAATGTGTATCAGTTAATTGGAGAAAAGAAACAACTTTGGCTATAGATTTTGCAGATTATTATATATATAAAATAAAAAAGAACAATTCATCTTTTCATGAGGTTCGTGGAACATATAGTTTGAAAAGTCAAATAAATGAATGTATGAAACAACATTTTGAAATAGAATCAATTATAGATTGTAATGATAATATTATTTTCAATTTTAGTAGATTATATAATGATGATTATAGATTAATACTAGGTAGTACTAGATATAATAATCCAAATGTTATTTTTTGTTCATCTAAGGGAGGAAATAAATTTGGAGCGATTGATTGTAGAAATGTTGATTTACAATTTCAAATGACAGATGCAACACCGGATATTTATGTCAATAGTGTACACAATTATAATGAATTTGAGGCACCAATGGATATTAAGTATAACACTACATTATGGATTGAACATGGACTCATAGGATTAAAAAATGACAAACATAGTGATAGTGTAAGGTGTTGTATGTACCCTGGCAAAAATTGCCGTTATAGATTGCCAAGTGGATACGAAGAAGATAGATTTGTATATAATTACAAATTATTATACAATTAACTATCACTGATTATTAATTATCATAATATTATTACAATATATATTCTGATGGATGTGGTAAATACTTAACATCCATTTATTTATTATTTTTATACTTTTTATTGTATATAATTGTAATATAAAATAATTAACCTTGAGTGTTCATTTTATAGAAAAATATTGCAAGTTATTTTAACTAATATGTGATTTAATTGCAATAATATGGTAGAATTAATATAGTATAGATTAATTGATTGACCGCTCTTAATATTATATTGGGAGAGGAAAGTCCGGGCTTCATGTAAGCAAGATGCCGGATAACGTCCGGAGTGCTATTATAGTACATGGAAAGTGCAACAGAAAATATACCGCTATGTTATTGTATAGTAAGGGTGAAAAGGCGTAGGTAAGAGCTCACCACATGCATGGTAACATGTATGGTATTGTAAACCCCATCTGAAGCAAAACCAAATAGGGATAGCGTGATTAATTCGTAGTTGCTTACAACTATAGCTATTCGGGTAGGTCGCTTGAGCTTAATAGTAATATTAAGTCTAGATAAATGGTCAATCAGAGATTGTATAATCTTGGACAGAACCCGGCTTATAGATTAATCTATACTGTATTTTTGTGAGGATTAGTATTATGTTATTATCTTTAGTTCTATTTTTTATTACAATTTACATATTTATTAAGTTGTATAGTGTTTTTGGTAATAGTAAATATGATAATAATATTCGTAAAGAAAACGAACATGATAATAAGACAAAAACTGCTATTGAAGCATTAATTAATTCATCTTCTAATAATGAAAATACACAAACTATTGTAAAGCCAGTACAAATAGTTGATCCTAAGTTGTCATATGATATATTAAAAGTAAAGGAAATTATTCCAGATTTTGTACCTGAAGTATTTTTGAAAAATGCTGAAAAAACTTTCGATACTATTTTTGATGCCTTTATTAATGGAAAACATCAAGTATTAAAATCATTATTAGATGAGGATTTATATAATAGTTTTGCTAATCAAATAAAGCGCAGAGAAGATCAGAATTTGAGACAAGAAATTAATATAATTCATCAACAGACTAGCTTATCAGACATAATAGTATCATATAAATCTATACAGTTAGTAGTAGTCATGGATGTAAAACAGATGGCTGCAATGGTAGATATTAATGGACAATCATTAGATAATCCAAATCGACTATATAGGAATGTCCAACATAAGTGGACATTCGAAACATCAATACTAGGAAAAGATAACGAAGTAAATAGTACTTATATACCTAATTGGATTATTACACGAACTAGTTCTATTGAAAAATAATTAATTGTATAAGGCTAATTACTTATTCCAATCACCCCAATTCCATGAAAGTCTTCTGCAAAAGAGGATGGTACAACTACTAAATATGTCTTTAATACTGTAAATATGGATAATTTGAAATATTATAATTATATTAGTAAATATAATCAAGGTAATAATATTTATATATATTGTTTAAAATGTGCATTAGATAATAC
>JAFVEL010000034.1 GCA_017475965.1 Alphaproteobacteria bacterium
TATCATCTTGATCCACACAAAATCTACAAATTGAAATGTATTATAATTTCATTTTGTGCGTGATATTCCATGTAAAATTAATTTAAAATTTATATCACAAATAAGATGTATTTGTTTTGTTATATTATATAACAAATATACATACAAAATCCATTGTTGGTGTTAACTTATATAATTTACTTTCTTCTATCATATTACCTTCATATTACTTTCTATACTTTATATATTCTATTATACTATATTCACACGAAAAGTGAGATAAATGAAAATTCTATAACAATTTAATTATTATATATATTATATTGTGTTACTTTCTATCTTATAAGAAAATAAAAACAACAAAAAAGCCAATAAAATTTTATTGTTAATCAATATAATATAATTTACATAATATGATACACTGAAGAAAACAAACCAAGGAATAATACCTTGGCATTTTATTTATTCAACATCTTCCTCTATTGATACGTCAGTATCTAAATCCTGATTATTCCCACTGAACTTTTCATTATTATTATCTTTGTTATAATAATTACTGTCTGGTAATTGTTTCCTGTTTTCATTTGATAATAAATTATTATTAAAATACTGTTTATATGATTTCATGAATTTATCGTAACTCATATGTCTTTTGTCACGAAGTTCTTTATTCATAAAATCACTGTATTTTTCAGTATAACTATCATCCTTTTTATCAAAGTTCTTATTTGATTTTGGGTTAAATTTTGAACTGTCATATTCTGTTTTCACTATGTCACCTTGTGAATCACCCTTTGAAAATTCGTTTTCTCTATATCCTATTTTGCCATCGTTAAACATGCTATGTTGTTCTTGTGATACATAGGTACCATTATTATCTGTTCTACTCGAAAACGACATGGAATAACTCATTGAAATAGGATTTCCATTGTTGCAATCTGATCCGAAACACAATTCTGAGTCGTTATAATCTGATTCATCGCAGTTTGAGTCAAGACATTCGCCTTTTTTATTACAGTTTGATCCAACACAATCCTTTGATTTAGTACAATTTGGTCCGAAACACGGTTTTTTACTTGGCTTATATTTAAAATTCTCGTCATTATACTTCAGTGGTTTCAAATCTTCATCATCTAAATTAAAATCTGCTTTGTATGGATTACTTTTCAAATCATAATCATCATCTGAAAATATAGATTTATTATTATTTATTTCTAAATTATTATCAAATGATTTATTAGAACTACTATTAATATCAGTATCATCACTTTCTGAATCGTCTAGATTAAATTTATCATCTATTTTCAAATCATCATCAAATGATTTGTTAAAATCTAATTTATACTTGTCAAAACTACCCTTAACATTGGAATCATCTTTATATTTCTTAGATGTTATATCATTATCAAACCCATATTTGGACTTGTATTTGTTGGTTTGATTATTATTCCATGAGTAGTCCTTTGCTTTCATATTTAAATTGTCATTAGAAGCATTTATAGGATTGGCAAATCCAATAATTACACCACTGAATATTAATAAATTCTTTACATTTAATAAATTAAATTTCATAATTACTCCAAAAGTAACATAACCTCTTATATTTATACTAAATCTTGGTATTAAATTAGTCAAGTATAATACAACAAAATTATTAAGCTTTTTATTATTAATTACTTTTTAATATTTACCAAAAATTTACTAATTATTGTTTCCTATAATGAAAATCATAACAAATCATTATTACATTGCTTACATTATTATGTTGTTATTTTTTATGTTTCATTATTTAAAACTTTTTGTAAATTATTCTTATTTATTGTGATATGTACCTGTGCTTTTATTTTTTTCATATTTTTATTAAATTCTTTTATTGCTTCTTTTTGTAATATAATACTTTTTATTGTCTCATCACTTGGTAATTCTGCTTTTGGTACAGATTCAGATTCAATAAACAATATCTTTATAGGACTTGTTTCATCAATTCTTAATATTCCAGTTGTATTATGTTCTTTACTTCGTTTTATTAATTCAGTTTGAAGAAGATCTGGATTTTGTATTGATTGTTTATCGGTTTTTATTTTATATATTTCACATATTCTATTGAATTCATTAATAGACTTAGCTTCCGATAATAATTGCAATGTAGTTTGTATCCTATTAAATTCTTCTTCACTACTGATATTTATTGGTATTTCTCCAGTAATAACATTATAAATAGTTTCACTTTGTCCAGATTTATTTAGTTCTGCTTTGTCAAGTAAATATACTATTTTATATCCATTTTTAAGTTCTATAATATCAGAATAGGTTCCAACTTTCATTTCTCTTATTACACTTAAAACTGGTTTTTGAAAGGATTCTTCAGTTTGCCATTCGAACTCACTTAATGACATGCTACCACTAGTCGATAAGTTTTCAGCTAACATTTGAAAACTAAATCCTTTATTTAATAATTCTATAATTGATTTAGCTTGTTGTTCTATTTTTTGTTTATTTTGTATATTATCTACTTTTAAGAATATTTCACACACTTTATATCTTTTCTTCTGCATATTCTTTGTATATTTATCTTTATATCGTTTTATTGCATCATCAGTTGCTTGTCGTTTTTGTCCCATCATTTGATAAAACATTGTAAGTACTAATTTAGAATACAAATTTTTTCTAAATATAATCATATCTATACCAGCTTCTTCAAATGCAGTACCAAGTTCTTCTACTGTTTTTTGATTATTTTTAGCAATTTCTTCTATCTTTTCATCTATTACTGTATTATTCATTTGCATTTTTTGCAATTTTGCAAATTGTTGACGAATACTATCATCAATTAAACTATCCAGAACTGCATTCAATATTAATTTTGCACAGTTTTTATCGTAATGTTGATTTGAGGCAAAACACAGGAACTTAATAGCATTTAATATATCAATATTAGTAATTACATCATCTCCAACAGTTGCTACTACAAATCCATCTTGAGTGTTATTTCTATTTGATTTTTGTTTCCTTTTATCTTTTTGTTTTACTTGTTTTAAAGTATTATTCAATGCTTTTATATATAATGCCGATAATCCCTTTGATGAATTATCTTTACCTGCTGTTTTACTTCTAAATGCTTGTTCTGGAATAGTGCTACCAAGTTTACTTGCATCCAAAGTAACTGGACTGGAGTATAGCACATTTGTAATACAATAAAAAGTAACTAATAATTTTATATGTTTCATAATTAGTATAATCATAGTCTACAATATAACTTTAGCATAAAATGTGTTTTAACAATACATTAAATATTGAGTCATAAATAATTAACCAAATATGATTATTACTCTATATTAATTAAAGTTTAATATATTTAAATCTTTCCAACAATAAAAATACCTTTTTAGCAATTGGAGCAGCAACAGATGCTCCACTACCACCGTGTTCTACTATGACACATACTGCGTATTGTGGATCATCAACTGGAGCATATGAAATAAATAAAGCATGTTCTTTATTTTCATATATGTGAGAAGTAGTTTTACCACTAGCTCTTTGAGAAGCAGTTATTCGTTTTACTTGAGAACTACCAGTTTTACCTGCTATTTCAAATTGTTTTAAACTACACTTCTTAGCAGTACCACTTGGAGAATTTACTACATCGTACATACCATCTAATATTATATCAATATGTTCCTGTTTGTATTTTAATTTAGTATTAATTTCATTTTGTTCATTATTTCTTTTATATATGTGAGGAATAATTGGTTTTAAACCATTAGCAAACATACATGTCATTTTTGCCAATTGCAATGGAGTCGTTAATACATATCCTTGTCCTATTGCCATATTATAACTATCACCAGCAGTCCATTTTTGTTTTCGTTTATTTCTCTGCCATTCTTTATTTGGTATTAATCCTGATTTTTCATTTGGTAAATCTATACCAGTTTTTATTCCCAATCCAAAATCATTTGCTACTTGAGCAATTTTATCGGGATTAATTCTTTTTGCTATATTATAAAAGAAAACATCACACGATCTTTCTAGTGCTTGTTGTAATGTAAGAGAACCATGTCCTCCTTTTCTCCAACAGTGAAACTTATGTTTTCCTAGTTCACTGTATCCAATACAAGTAAATCTAGTGTTTTCATCAATAATTCCATAATGCAATCCAGCTAATCCTGTAATAATTTTAAATGTTGAACCAGGAGCATATAATCCACTTGAAACCTTATTTATTAATGGATTTGCTTTGTCTGCATAAATCTTCTGTAATAATTTGCTTGGTATTCTTTTAGAGAATATATTAGTATCATATCCTGGATACGAAACAAATGCTAATATAGCACCAGTATTAACATCCATTACTACACATGATGCACTTACTTGTTCTGAAAGTATATGATATATTTCATTTTGTAATTTGAAATCTATAGTTAATTTTATATTTTCTCCTGGAATACTATCAATTTCATTAATTGTTCTTACAACTTGTCTTCTGGAATTAACTTCTAATTCCTGTATTCCAACTTTTCCAAACAAATCATGTTCATATTGTCTTTCTATTCCCATTTTACCTACTTTAGCAGTTGGTAATGATAAACTTGGATTCTTTGCCCATTCTATATCTATATTATTTGGAGAACTTGTATATCCAACAAAATGTGAACATTCAATTGAAGATGCATAATGTCTAGCTATTGTTTTTTCTATTAATACATATGGATACTTATTACTAATAACGTAGTATTTTGTTAAATCATTCCACGATATATTTTCTTTTAGTACAATGTATCTATCATTTTGTTTTATTACACTAGGTAAATAATCGAGTTTTTGTACTGTTAATTTATCTATACCAAATTTTATTAAATCATTTTTTAATTCACTGATTTTATCTTTTGGTACTAGTAATAAATCCAATATAATAGCATATGAATATACATTGTATGCCAATTCTTTACCTTTACTATCAAGTATCTTGCCTCTCACAGGTAATACTCTCTTTATAACTAGTCTATTCTTATCAGATAACAATTTATAATTTTTAAATTGGTAGATTTGTAAATAAAATAATCGTAGAACGATTATCAATATACAGAAGCAATTTATAAATATAAATATAAATATACGTTTTATACGTAAACTATTTTTATAATCTTTTTTAAACACACATTAATTACAATAACATCTATTTTTCTCATGCTTTTCTATTGCATTTTCTATTTTATTTCTAACTTTTTCTCTTCTTTGTTTTATTTTTGAATTACATAAAACAGGAGGATTTACTTTCATGCATTTCTTATCTTTACTTGAGTCTTCTTCGATAAAATTATTATCTATTTCTGAATTAATTGGTACTAGTGGTGCTGGCTGTTGTACAACTCTTGCTGGTTGCTGCGCGATCCTTGCGGGTTGCTGTGAGACCATTACAGGTTGCTGCACTACCTTTACAGGTGGCTCAACTGCCTGGTTTGCTACAGGTATACAAACAACTTGTTGTTGAACTGGTTGAGGTACAATTGGCTGTACTGTTTGAACTGGCACTCTAACATGTTTTACAAGAGCTTGAGGAACACAGTTGCAATCACATCCCCTATTAAGTAATCTAGTATGGAAATTAGCTAATGGAACATCAACCTGTTTATTAGAGGATTTGCTTGATTCCTTAGATGTTTTGCCTTTTGTACTCTTTTTATTTTTACTTTTATTACTTTTAGTACTCGATTTAGTTTTTGTCTTACTTTTATTACTTTTTATTTTCTTTTTATTTTTAACTTTCTTTGCAACTTTCTCAATTGCTTCATCCTCCTCATCGTCAATATTTTCATCATCTTCGTCATCTTCATCATTATCTGTATACCATATTTCTTGAAATTGTTGCATTGATATAGGATTTTCAAAATTCACTACATCTAATGAATTGTCAGCACTTCCTCTAAACTGTTCTGTACCATTATTTATTGCAAGCATTGTTGGAAGACTATCAATAGCATTATTATCTAAAACACTATTGTCTCCTAACAAAACTAGTTCAACAGCTGGCATATTTAGTTGTAATATATCTGAATTATGTTGTTGTTTATTCTTTTTTTGTTGTTTTGATCTATTGTATTCCGATTTTGCGTTTTGACTCATTTGTTCTGGATTTATACCAAATGATTGCAGGTTTTGTTGTGCTTTTTCATAATCTGATGTTGTTGGATTTTGCCAATTTTGAATTACATTAATTGATGGAACTCCAACAAATATAATTTTAATTCCAGACGATGTCAGTTGTGGAATATACTTGGCAAAGCTAGTTAGGAAATGTTGACAATGAGGACACCAATCACCAAAAAAAATAATTATTGTCTTTTTTAAATCTTCGTCTGTTAATGATGAGGCTTTTGATTGGAGTTTACCATTTTTCATTTTGTAAACCTTGGCTGAAAAATTTTTATTTTTTCTAGCATAATTGTTTAAAAATGGATTATTAGAATTATTATTTGGTTGAGTATTTGAATATCCATTACCATTATATGAAATATTTGTTACTCCTTGATTATTGTTGTTGTAATTACCATATTGATTTGAGTATTGATTTTGCCAACTATTATTTGATTGATTATTATTGCCATATTGTTGGTCATCATTACCATATCCATTACCATAACCATTATTCTTACCTTGGTTAGCATTATATGGTTGTATTGTACCTGCTTGAGAACCATATATTAGACTCTGTTGTGCATTCAAGTCAATATTAAATGTAGAGATAAACCCCCCAAATACTAAGAATAAAAATATTCGCTTCATTTAATTCACAATACAGTCCAATATAGATTGGTGCGTCCAGAAGGACTCGAACCCTCAGCCTTCAGATCCGTAGTCTGACGCTCTATCCAATTGGGCTATGGACGCCCCATACAATCATTATCACACATATTATGAGACGTTTCAACATTATTATTTAACATATAAATATTGTTTTGTTATTTTATGACTTTTTTGCTACTTTTCTTTTTATTTGTTGTACTGGTTTGTTTATCATTATTGGGCTCTAAAGAGACTTTATTACTACTCTTTTTATTAGTATGTGAAGTATTAGTATTTTCAGCAATATTATTATTTATTACTTTCTTTTTTCTTGTTTTTACAGCTTTCTTATCTTCTTTATTTTGTATTATATCTTCTAAATTGTTTTGCTTTATGTTATCAATAACATCCTTCGTAATAGATTTTTGCTTTGTAAATAATTGTTCTATATTATCCTTCTTTCGCTCTGATAAATTTTTCTTTCTACTAATTTTTTTCTTAGTAATTGATTGTTCTATATTATTTATTTCATTGATACTATCATCCAGTATTTTTTTCTTTCTAATAATCTTTTTATTGGCATTAGTATTATCTTCTACTAATTTCTTTTTTCTGCTTGGCTTTTCTTCTTTGATTGTTGCATTATTATCAATTAGTTCATTATTTATATCTACATTATCTTGCTTAATTCGTTTCTTTTTGGTTACGACTTTTTCATTTTTTATATCTTTCTTTACTTCATTATTGTTTTTATACAATGTAGTTATATTATTATCTGTCTCATCAATTGTTGTGTTATTATCAATACTATCATTTCCAAATACAGCCTTTCTTTGATCATTTGCAAATTTAAATAATATGTCTTGTGGTGTATCGTATTTAGAATTGTTATGTTCTAAATTATTAAATGTGTCATCATTTTCTTCTTCAGTTTCAGTATTAATACTATTTTGTTCTATTGCAATATTGTCATCATCATTAGATTTAAAGTCATTTTCTACTTCAGTAATATCTATTATGTTATTATCTTCATTTGTTTTCATTGCTATATCTTTATTCGATTCATTATATTCTTCAATTGGTTGATCATTATTATTTTTTGATATTACATCTTGATTATTAGAAGATGTATTGTTAAATACTATAGTTCGTAATTTTCCATGACATTCTTTATATTTAAGACCAGAACCGCATGGACATGGTGAATTACGTGAAGTAACTACATAATTATTATTTTGTTCTACTTGATTTGTATTATTATCTTCTTTGTCTATAAAATTATTTTCTTCTGCAAATTCAATATTATCTTCATTATTATCAGAATGTATTGGTATTGATTTTTCTTTTATTTCTTTTAATTGTGCTAATAATTTTTGTAATTGGGACTTAGCATCTTCTTCATCGTCGAAATCAAAATCATCTAGCTCATCATCAAACCCAAGTTGTTGTTGTGGTTGTTCGTGTAAATGCATAATATTAGTAGCTATTTCTTTTCTAACACCATTTAACATTTCATCAAATATATTAAATGCTTCAAATTTATATTCATTTAAAGGATTCTTCTGAGCATATGATTGCAAGTTAATTCCTCGTCTTAAGTGTTCCAAAGTCACTAAGTGCTTTTTCCATCCACTATCTAGTGTTCTTAAGGTTAAATTCTTTTCATATCCTTTGAGATATTCAGGATCTATTTTTTCTTTTATGGCATCAAACTTTTCTTGTACCATATCATGCAATTGTTGTTTTAATAATTCATATGTCATATTAGAATTATTAGCTATTTCGTCTTTATTTATTTGTATATCAAATATATTATTCATGTGTTTCTGTAAATCATCCAATTTCCACTCAAAAGGAACTGCTTCTGGTGATGTGTATAAATCACATAGATTATCTACAGTATCAAAAATAATATTATCAACATATTCTGATAAATCATCAGATTGCATTAAGTTTAAACGTTGTGAATATATCATTTTTCTTTGTTCATTCATTACATCGTCATATTTTAATAGATGTTTACGTATATCAAAGTTATATGCCTCAACTCTTTGTTGTGCCTTTTCAATAGCTTTTGATATCCATCTATGAGTTAAATCTTCACCTTGTTTGACACCTAACTTTTTGAGCATATTTTTAAGGTTTGGAGAGCCAAATCTCTTTATTAGGTCATCTTCTAGTGATAAGAAGTATTTAGATGCTCCGGGGTCTCCCTGTCTACCAGACCTACCTCTGAGCTGATTATCAATACGTCTACTTTCGTTTCTTTCAGTACCAACTACAAATAATCCTCCTAGTTTTATTACTTCTTCGTGTTTTCTATCAACATCTTCTTTTATTTGTTGTATTCTTTCTTCTCTTTCAATGGGATCTTCTATGTCTTTACATTCCAATGCAATCCTAGTTTCAACAGAACCACCAAGTTTTATATCTGTTCCTCTACCAGCCATGTTAGTTGCTATTGTAACAGCTCCTGGAGCTCCAGCTTCAGATATTATTATTGCTTCTCTTTCATGCTGTTTAGCATTTAATACATTGTGTTTCACTCCAGCTTTATTTAATAATAATGATATATACTCAGATCTATCCAAGTTGGTAGTACCAACTAATACTGGTTGCCTTCTTATTGAACATTCTTTTATTAATTGAATAACAGCTTTATCTTTTTCTTCCAATGTTAAAAATATAGAATCTTCGTGGTCCTTGCGTATTACTGGCTTATTTGGTGGAATAGTAACAACTTTTAATTTGTATATTTCATCAAATTCTGCTTCTTCAGTCATAGCAGTACCAGTCATACCAGATAGTTTCGGATACATTCTAAATAGGTTTTGATATGATATAGAAGCTATTGTTTGACTCTCAGCTTGTACTTCAACGCCTTCCTTTGCCTCTAGTGCTTGGTGTAATCCTTCAGAATATCTTCTACCTTCCATAGCTCTTCCAGTAAACTCATCGATAATAAGTATTTGACCATTTTTTACCATGTAATCTACATCTCTTTTGAATAATTTATTTGCTTTTAATGCACAATTTACATAATAAACCATTGATACATTGCTTGAATCATATAATGGACTTTCAATTAATCCCATATCCATTAATCTCTTTTCTATTTTAGCTATTCCAGCTTCAGTTAAATTTATAGCCCTAGTTTTTGCATCTTTTTCATAATCTTCTTCTGTAATATCTTTTACAACTGAATTAACATCAACATACATTTGAGAAGCATTATCATCTGGACCTGATATTATTAATGGTGTTCTTGCTTCGTCTATTAATATACTATCTACCTCATCTACTACAGCATAATTAAATGGTCTCATAACCATGTCTTCTACTCTGAATTTCAAGTTATCTCTTAAGTAATCAAATCCAAATTCATGATTAGTACCATATGTTATATCAGCAGCATATGCTTCCTTCTTCTTAAAGTCACTCATGCCACTAACAATTATGGATGTTGTCAAGCCTAAGAAACTATATACCTGTCCCATTTGTTCACCATCTCTTTTTGCTAAGTAATCATTTACTGTAACTACATGAACACCTTTCCCACTCAATGCATTTAAATATACTGGAGAAGTAGCAACGAGTGTTTTTCCTTCACCAGTACGCATTTCCGCTATTTGACCTTTGTGTAATGCTATTCCACCAATTAATTGAACATCAAAATGTCTCATTCCTAAGACCCTTTTAGATGCTTCTCTAACTACTGCAAATGCTTCTGGTAATATATCATCTAATGTTTTGCCATTCGCGAGTAATTCTTTGAATTCTATTGTTTTATGTGCTAAATCTTCATCTGATAAAATAGATATTTTACTTTCGTAATTATTAATTAAATCAACTATTTTTTGGTATTGTTTTATTATACGTGCATTAAAACCACCACCAAACCATTTATTAACAAAATCAAACATTTTTTATTATATGTAATATAATGCCCATATTAATACTATATCACTTTTCTATTTAACACTAGTAATTGCGTTAACTAATTAACCAGTGCATTTCATTAATTTTATGAAAGAATACGAGTTATTATATTACACTTTCTTAAATGATTATTTACATAAAATATAAAACACAATTCATTTATAAAGTACTAATTTTTTTATTTATTAATATCCAACACAGTAGTAATATGTTATTAATAATAATTAAATAATAAACTAAAAATTTACTATTTTTTAACTATTTATTAAATATACTATAATTAAGTAGTATAATTTATTGTAGAATTATGAATTTTAAGTTTTTATTTAGTATTGCTGTAGTAATTCTAACCGGATGTAATGCGCATAGTTCCGAAATAAAACACAATATAACAAGTATTAATGAACAAATAAGTGCTAATTTAATATTTACAAAACACGATAGTAATGAAATACTGCAAACAAATACAACACTTACCAATAAAAAGAATACCAAATCCAGTAAAATTCCAACAGACAATGTTATAAATAAAAGAAAAAATAGAAATACAACTGACGATATTATACTGAAAATACCAGAAACACCAATATTTTCAATCGCAGCATTTCCATTATCTTCTTGTAATATTGTGTAATAAATAAAAATGCAATTGGTGTACATTTTATGTATGTTAATTGCATAATATATTTTTCTGGTTCATACATGCTATAAAATATTTCATAGAAAATTTTTATAATTATATATATTTATTTTATTACATGTAACTAATTACATTATCATATCCAATAATTTTTTTTATTAATAATTCTTATTTCAAAGAAAAGGTAGTATTGGAAGTAGTTATATTGTGCAGAAGTTGTTTTTAAGTAACAAAAATTTTCTATTTATTTTAATAAATATAGAATCTGTATAATATAAAATTATCAATATATGCTAACATAATATTGAATGCTATATCTTAATCTATCTATGACTTTTAAATTTAATGATAATGATTTTAATCTAACTATATATCAAGTAATTAGAAAATATAACTTAATAGATAATAATCCGCGTATGCGTGCCTTAGGCCAAAATTTCATAGTTGATGAATCTTTACTTGATAAAATAGCAAAATCTGCCAGTCCAATAAATAAAAACGACTGTATTATTGAAGTAGGACCAGGTCCATGTAATTTAACAAGGTCAATTTTAAGTCATTATGATAATGAAATAATTTGTATTGAAAGAGACTTGAAATTTAAATCATTACATGATAATTTATTAAAAAATACAAATAAAAACATACGATTTATTTATGATGATGCATTGAATATTAAGATAAGTAAGTTAACAAATAAAAGAATAGTCATAATATCAAATCTTCCATATAATGTTGGTACTGCACTAATAACAAATTGGTTATTAAATGATATTAATCAAATTAATGAAGTGATTGTTATGTTGCAAGATGAAGTTATAGATAGAATATGTTCCCCTCATAGTAATCGAAACTATGGAAAAATAAGTGTATTAACACAATTGTTGTGTAATGTTGAAAAATTATTTACTGTATCTAATAAAGTTTTCATTCCAAGTCCAAATGTCACATCAGCAGTAATAAAAATTACTCCAAAACATACAGGAATTAATAATGTAAATGAACTATTTAATCTATTAAACAATTGTTTTATACAACGAAGAAAAATGATATACTCTACCGTACAGAAATCCTATAGTACACTTGATAAGAATACTATTATTGATATTTTAAATAAATGTAACATATCTTCAAAACAAAGACCAGGAACTGTCAGTCCAGAACAATATTATGAATTAAGCAAATACTTAAGTCAAAGAAAGTAGTACATAAAATAAAATGTTAATTACTATGAAATAAATAGTAGTAATTTATATTGAACAGTTATAATATAAAGATTTTCCTATGTGCTCTTTTTTAATTTAACATAATATTAACTGATGTAATTTCATTTGTTAACCTGAACAATAGAATATAAAGGAGGAAATTTCTCTTTAATAAACATAATTGAATTTACTTATTACCAATATTTTTGCTGGATACGGAGTAGGAGTATCAGTAGGATTTGTGCAAAATACAGTTTATTGTAATGGTGAAGATAAATTGCATGCAGCATTATTGAAAAAACTAAAATATGCAAATTTCCACAACTAATATTATTTCTACAATACATATTTATAACATTTAAGATAATTAATAATATTTTATATGATAAAATTTTATTTTACACAATTATTGTAATTTCATTGATATATGTATTATTTTGTAATGATATTACTTTATGGAATTTTTTATTAATAACACAAAAGTCTTAAAATTGGTATAATTATACTGTAAGATACAGTAAAAATATAAATTAACTATGAATGATAAAAATAACATTAAAGTAGTTGCTATAGAAGAAGAAATGCAATCTGCTTATTTAGATTATGCAATGAGTGTAATAGTGGCTAGAGCCCTACCAGATGTTAGAGATGGTTTAAAACCAGTTCATAGGCGTATTATATTTGCAATGAATGAAGCAGGAAATCAGCATTCAAAACCATTTAGAAAATCAGCAAGAGTTGTTGGAGATGTAATGGGTAAGTATCATCCTCACGGTGATGCAGCAATATATGACACTATGGTGAGATTAGCTCAATGGTTTAGTATGAGAATACCATTAATAGAAGGTCAAGGAAACTTCGGTTCTATGGATGGTGATATGGCAGCTGCTGCTCGTTATACTGAAGCTAGATTATCTAAGATATCAGAATCATTAGTTACTGATATAGATTACGATACTGTTAATTTTGTTCCAAATTATGATAATTCATTAAAGGAACCCTCAGTACTACCTGCTAGGTTTCCTAATTTATTAGTAAATGGCAGTAATGGTATTGCTGTAGGCATGGCTACTTATATACCAACTCATAATTTAGGAGAAGTAATAGATGCTTGTTGTGCAGTATTATATAACCCAGATGTTACATTAGATGAATTAATAAATAAATATATTCATGGTCCAGATTTTCCAACTGGTGGTATTATACTAGGTATTGATGGAATAAAAAAAGCATTTAAAACAGGTGCTGGTGCAGTATTAGTTAGATCTAAGACACAAATAATGAATAATGGAAGACATGAGTCAATAATAGTTACTGAAATACCTTATCAAGTAAATAAAGCTAGATTAGTTGAAAGAATAGCTGAATTAGTAAAAAATAAAACTATATAAGATATAAGTGATATAAGAGATGAATCAAATAAAGATGGAGTAAGATTAGTAATAGAATTAAAAAGAGGTGCAGTTGGAGATGTAGTATTAAATCAATTGTTTAAGTATACTCCATTACAAACTAATATATCTTATAATATGTTGGCATTAGTTAAGAATAAGCCAGTACGATTGTCGCTACGTGAAATCATTGATAGTTTTTTAGAATTTAGGAAAGAAGTTATTACTAGAAGATGTAAATATTTATTAAATCAAAATAAAAATAAAGCACATGTATTAATAGGCTTTTGTATTGCCTTAAATAATATTGATAAAGTAATAAGGATTGTGAAATCAGCATCTGATAGAAACGAAGCTAAATTTAATTTAATGACTGAAGCATTGGATGTTGGAGATTTAAATCCAATGTTGCAATTAACTGAAGATGAACAGTCAAATAATAATTTATATAAATTTACTGATTCACAATCTGCAGCTATACTTGAATTAAAATTAAACAAATTAACTAATTTAGAAAAAGGTAAAATACAGGAAGAATTACATAATGTTGCTGATGATATAAAAGAATTATTATCAATATTGAGCTCTAAAGAAAAAATAAAAGAAATAATACAACAAGAAATGTTGGAAGTAAAGGAACAATTCAATACTCCCAGATTAACTCAAATAGAATACAACTATGAAGACATAGATGATGAAGATCTAATACAGAAGGAAGACATGGTAATTCTTTATACAATTAATGGATATATTAAACGAGCACCATTGGAGAATTACAGAATGCAAAGGAGAGGTGGTAGAGGTAAGAATTGCATGGATACTAAGGATACTGATTTAGTAAAAGATGTAATAGTTGCTAATACTCATGATGATTTACTATGCTTTTCAACTAAAGGAAAAGTATATAAAATTAAAGTATATAAATTACCACTATGTAATAGTGGCTCCGGTGGCAGAGCATTAGTGAATGTATTACCATTCGACGAAGATGAAAAATTATCTAATGTATTAGTAATACCAAATAGCAATAATGATTTGCAAAATAAAACCTTAGTATTTATTACGTCTTTTGGCAATGTAAGAAGAAATAAATTTTCTGATTTCTTTAATGTGCAATCCAATGGAAAGAAAGCAATAAAATTGGAGGAAAATGAAACATTAATTAATATATTACTAGCCAATGGAAATGATGATTTGTTTATAGCTACTAAAAATGGATTATGTAATAGATTCCCAGTAAGTGCAATCAGAGTGTTTGCAAGTAGAGATTCTAATGGAATTAGAGGAATTAAACTGAAGGATAATGATGAAGTAATATCAGCATCATTATTGTATAAATCTGATATTGAATCAATTGAAGAACGAGATATGTATTTTAAAGTAGCTAATGAATTACGTAGCAATATGGAACAATTAAATCCAAAGGATAGAATGTCAAAATTAGCTATAGATGAGAAGTTTATATTAACTGTTACTAGTAGAGGATTCGGTCAATTAGCATCGTTCTATGACTATAGACAAATATCTCGAGGTACTCAGGGATGTCAAAACATGACACTAAGTAGTAAGAATGGTACTGTAGTAGCCTCATTTCCAGTAAGCATGGAAGACCAAATAATGTTATTAACCAATACTGGCAGAATATTAAGATGTAAAGTATCAGAAGTAAGAATTACTCGTAGGGGAGCAAAAGGAGTTATATTATTTAGATTAAATGATGAAGTATTAGAAAATGAAACTGAAGAATTAATAACTTCAGTTTCTAGAATAGACAATAATGAATCAAAAGAGGATGACAATGTTCCTCAATTGGATGAAGATGATAATATTAAAAATGTATTGAAGTTATAATAATATATTTGTATAATGTTGTTATAAAGTTATGTAAATTGCTTATGTATGAAAAATAAATTTTTAGCAACATTATTATGTTGTACAATTAGTAATGTATCGTATACAGCAGAACAATGTAATCATAATAAAATTACACAGTATGTAGAAGAAAAATGCAATCAAGATAGTGATTTCAAAAACGATTTAGATGGAATAATAATAAAATCAGAAAAAAATTACAATGATATTTGTAACTTTTTTGATGGCGATAAAAATATACCACCTGCAAGTTTAGTTGAAGAAAGCGAAGCAGTTTTGAATGATTTATTAACGTTAATTGGCATTTCTCATGTTGGTAATAAAATATTTGATTCATATAAAGAAGATAAGGACAATATTGACACTAAAAAAAACAAAATTTTAAATAAATATGAAGAATTAGCAAACGAACTCAAAATAAAATATGGTTATAATTGCACAAGCAAGAAACTCAAATCACTAAAAGAATTAATAAAAACTAATATTGAATCTCATACTCAGTTTACTAATAAACTAATGGAAGAAATGGAACCACTTGCTAAAATGTATTCCTTAGAATGTGAGCATATAATTGATTATATTGACATATATAATCGCAATGTTACCGAAACATTAGAATTAGCAAATAATAAAAATATTACAGATCTTGCAGTTAAATTAAGCACATTGCGTTCGAAGTTTAATGAGATAGAATCAATAATCCGTGACAAGGACTCTCAAAGAGCATCAAGGTATAATGCAATAAATTATGCACTACATGTAAACAAAGCCGTAATAACAAATATGGAAAAGAAAATATTTGCTCTTAATAATGAAATTAATGATTTATCAATGTTATTACCAGTAGATGTAGATTATTCAGATACAGAAATTAATAAAATTAAATTACAGATAATAGAATTAAAAAATAAAACACAGGAATTAATTGATAATCCCACAAAAAGTTGGGGCAAATATGATGAATTATTGTTTTTATATATTGGGAAAGTATATAAGTTAAAAAATTATGTACAACGGCTTGCACAAAAGATACATGATAGTCAGAAAGCACCAATAAATATAAATAATTGCTAACTACAATTTTTTAATAATATATTAATTATATATCAATAATAGATGATATTGTTATGTGATGATATAACTAGTGGAGTTACAAATAGATTGACTCCACATTGCATGTAATATACAATTTCAGTATAAAATTAATTATTTCAATGCGTTATATGAAACTGAATTTATTGAAATGCTTATTATATGTAACACTATTCCATGGAGTAATAAATAGTACATCTTATACTATGGATAACAATAATATTAATAGTATAAACTTTTTAGATAATAATAAATACTTTAATAATAATATTTTAGATGATAATAAAAATTTAAAACAAAAATACAATAATGTATTAGAAATGTTATCTCAAAACAAAGTAGATATTAGGGATTATAAAATTTTTGTACAAATATTTGATAATTCAGATGATATATTAAAACCAAAAATACAAGATTTATGTAATAGTTTAGATTGGTTATTTCAAACATTAGATAATAATATAGATAAGGCAATGTTAAATATACAAAAATTGCAAGAACAATATGTACAGCAATACAATAATTACAATACGAAACTATTTGAGCAAGTATTTAAATGTGAACAATTGGTATTAAATGATTTTAACACAATATATACCGCTTGGGATATTTGTAGTTCATCCATAAACAATGTTATACATGAATATTGTTTTTATAGAGTATTACCAAAATATTATAATAGATTAAAGGAGGATTTATTATTTAAAATACCAATTAGTAACAGAAATGATGATGTTAATACAATAATTGAGTTCTTGCACAATAAAGTAAAACGCATACAAGAGATTAACAAAATAATAAATGATAAATTATCTGATTGTAAAAAGAAATATATCCAAAATAATTACCATCAAAAGTTAATTGCATATATGACAGAAGTTGATAAATATACACTGTTTGTAAAAGATGTTAACAAGACAGTGGATTCATTTGAATTATTTCAAAGTGTTCAGATTCAATAATATTACTACTGAAATATGTTTTATGTTAAACCAATCAAGTATAAAAGTTGGTAATACTATATACAAATGAGTATAAATTGATTTTTTATAAATTATATATTAGAATAATAATTGATGAATTAATAAGTTTTAATATATTATTGTGAATCAGAGATTCTCTAAAATAGTATTGTATACACTACTATTATGCTGTGCCACTAGTAATAAACCTTATGTAACTGTGGAATATAAAACTATTAGTAGTATACATATTATTAATAAACAAGAATTCACATTTAGAAAAAGATGGAACTACAATAATATACGAAAAATAACATTATAATAGGGTGACATATTACCACCCTGCAATATTTTATCTATTCAATCTAGGAGTTGTAATTATAATACTCTCTTTATTATTTCCATTTTCTCTAATAATTGAAAATGTAACATTTCCATCTGAACTATTATTATATGCATTTCGTACTAAATCTTTTAATTGTTTTGCATTATTAACAACATTTTGGTTCACTTGAGTTATTATGTCTCCTGCTTGAAATGTTTTATTTAAATTCCGATTCCACAATCCACCAATTGTATTGGTATTCAGTTCTCCAGTAACTATTACTTGATTTTCATTATTCTTAAATGTATTATCAACTACTATATTTAATTCTTCAATATTTTCTCTTGTATTGCTATTATTATTATTGCCATAATACCCATCATAGTTCTCAACAATTACTTTCATTTCGAATTGATCAATGTTATTTGTTTGTTTGTTCTTTCTTAATACTAATAAAGTAGCAGTTTTTCCTATTTCATACTCATTTATTAATTTATTCAATGGATTATTATTATCTATTAATTTATCATTGAAAGCTACGATAACATCATTGGTTTTTATTCCGGCTTTATCAGCAGGACTATTTGGAGTTACTTGAGAAACACTAGCTCCAAATGATTTAGGTCTTATTGCTAATTTATCTGCATCGTTTGGTAAAACACCAAGATTTTTCGCTTCTTCATATGATAATTCTTGTATATTGACACCTATCCATCCTTTTAAAGGTCTTTGGTAGTCTATTAGTGAATTAATTACTCCTCTGGCAGTATCAGAAGGAATAGCAAATCCAACTCCAAAATTTCCACCATTTGGAGAACGTATAGATGTAGTTATTCCTATAATTTGTCCCATAGTATTAACTAATATTCCACTAGAATTACCATAGTTTAGGGTTGCAGTATGTTGTATACAATTCTCAATTATATTATTATTTACTGTAAATCTATTATCTATGTTAGTATTTCTATTCTTGGCTGATATAATACCATTAGAAGCAGACAATCCTATTACAAATGGATTTCCTATAAATAATACTGGTTCACCTACTTCAGTATTATTAGAATTGCCCCATTCAATACATTGAAGTTGAGTTCTCCTGATGCTGGTATTCTTTTCCAATTCATCAATATCAATTACTAATATTGCTATATCATTTTTGGGATCAGTTCCATGTACAGTTGCTTTAATGACATTATTGGCATTATTCAATCTATCATTACCAAATAAAACTGCTATTTCATTAGATTGGTCTATTATATGATAATTAGTAACTATATACAGTTTATTGTTTTTAATACTAACACAGAATCCAGAACCAACATTAATAGAATTTTGATTATTTCCATTATTATTGAATCCAAACATATTGTTATTATAGAAATTAGATAAATTAAAATTATTATTTTGATTTCCCTTGGGTGTAAATATTGATACTACTGATGGTAATACATTCTTAAACACAATAGTCCAATCTACATTGACAGTCATTTTTGTAGTATTGTTGTTATTACTATTAATTTGATTATTATTGTTTCCATTCAAATAACTTTTTAAAGCATCTAAGAAATTACTATCTGCATTAACAGTTACGCATGAAGAAATCATTATTGCTCCATAACTCAAGATTCTTAATAATATATTCATTTTTATATTCCACTATCTCTACATATGCATCATTATATGACAATATTTATTAATAAAAACTTAATATATGAAAATTATTTTTGTTATATTATTTTAATAAGTTAGGATTATATTAACTATTATTTAATAAATAAGTAGTAGTATTAATTATGCAATAGTGCAGGATTTCTTTAAGGTAACTTATGATAATGAAAAAATTATTTGTATTTGCAGCAATAATGGCTGGAATCAGCATAAATGGTAATTGTAGTGATTTTGATGATAATTATGATGTATCACTTGATAATGATGAGTATATTGATTATAATGCTAATAATGATTCAGATAAAAAGCTGAGAGAATTTGGTTCAAAAAAATTAGATTATGCAGATGATGATACTTTCACTTTATTGAATGATAAGGAAGATGATGATTTTTATTTAAATGACAATAAAGATGATTTTTTAAAGAATCAAAACAGTTATGATTTTAACAAAGATAGTAACACCGATTCATTCAGTATATTTGATGAAGACAACCTAAGTATTGATGATGAAAAAGATAATGAAGTAGGATATTCATCTAGGAGTAATGGTATTTATGATCGTTCATTACAGAACAAATATGATGACAATAAATACAAAGATAGTAGTACATATAATGATGGAGTATATTCATCAGGTAGCAATGGTATCTATGATTACTAATAGTTAAATTATTGGAATTTATATAAGAATATATGGTGGATTATATTATTATATCTGCCATATTTCATATTTATGTGTTAAATTAATATATATATGAATTATATGTAAAAATGTAGTGTCTTATATTATACATTTAATTGCTATGACTATTTTTATTTTTAGTGGATGTGAAAAAACATATACTGTAACTGATTATAATAATAATATTGAAAAATATAATAAACAGCAACTAGCTGCTACTGCAGAATCATATAGTAATGCTGTTAGTACAAACTATCAATATAGTTTAAATAACAAGTACATTAGTAAATCAGACGAATTTAATAATCATATGAAAATTAATGATTATCTTAATAAACAAAAATTCGAAAATAGAGTGCAAAATAATGAAAGTCTTAGAAATATGCAGTATAACAAAAACAGTGTATATTCATTGCCACAATATAAAGTAATAAAACAAGATGATACAAGTAAATATCCAGTTTATAATATGAACGCATCACATCTCCCTACCAGTAAACAAGGAAATGACAATATGTATATGACAACAAATAATAAATATGGCAATAGAAATAAATATATTTAAAATTAATATCTATTATTACTTGTATAACATTATTTTGTATATCAAGAGCTACATTTAATATTTATTACAAACCTCAATATATTATACAAACCTTTTTCTATACTTATTAATCACATATTGATGTGTTATTTTTACTAAACTATTACATATAATGCACATGAGTACTTTTACATATAATTAGTAACTATATGTTCAATGCCATTATGTTCTTTTGATAAATACTTTGTTATAAATTTAGGATATGCTGGGTAATTAGATATTTCAGTTATTGGGATCCATACCATATTTTCTTTTACACCAAATACATAACTATTACTATTTAATTTTTGTGTTCCTCTTTTTTTCATCATAAAATATAATGAAATCTCATGACAATCTAATCCTTTCAAAACACCATTATTATTGTGAAAGAAATTCTCATGTATTACTGCTAAATAATCCACTTCATATTTTACTCCTGTTTCTTCTAATACTTCTCTAATAACTGCTTGTTCTGCTGTCTCACCAGTTTGTACTGCTCCTCCAATTGAGTAATAAATATCTTCTAATTCATTATTTGCAAATAATACACAATCGTTCTCTACAATTATAGCTGCAGCTCTATATCTAAACCATTTGTTATCTTTTTGAAATCCACAATCGTATTTCATTTGTATATTTTATTTATATTATCATTAAATATTATAATATACTAACTACTATGTTTCTATATAATTTTTGTTTAATGTTTTGTTATTATCTATAACTACAATATTCACAATGGTCATTTACAATACCAATCCCTTGCATGAATGAATAAATAATTGTTGGGCCAATAAATTGAAATCCTTGTTTTTTCATATTATTACTTATTGATTCTGATAATTCAGTTTTATTTGGCATATCTTGAGCATTAGTTAAGTGATTATCAATTATCTTATTATTTGTAAAATTCCATATGTATCTATTAAAAGAACCATATTTTTCTTGTACTCTTAAAAATACTTGTGCATTATTTATAATAGCTTTGATTTTTTGTATATTACGTATTATATTACTATTACTCATTAATTCATTAATTTTTTCTTCATTGTATAATGCAACCACGTCAGGATTAAAATTACAAAATGCATTTCTTAATTTATCTTCCTTCTCGATAATAATTTTCCAACTTAATCCTGATGATAATAACTCCAAACATAATGTAGCAAATTGTTCATTATCATTGTGTTCTGGCTTACACCACCGAGTATCATGATACAATACCAGTTTTTCTGATGTCCAATAGTTTTTAATACCGAAATTTGAATCACATCTTTTTTTATCTATCATAATTTACTCCATTTAATGTTTTGTGTATATTAGAACTATTTCCCAAGTTTAATTAAATACTCTTACCATTATATTATACATTTCTAATTGCTGATATATTTATAAAATTATATTATATATTATTTCTCTGATGTATTATTCATTTCAACTTCAAAAAATTCAGATTTAAATGCACTGAAAGCAGTATTTAATTCAACTCTACTTTTTAAGTCTGATTTTAATGTTATAATATGTTCATTTGTTGACTTCATTTTATTTAATACTTCAAGAGCTTCATTTATATTATCACTATTAATGTAACTCTGAGCCTTTTCAAATAATACTTTATCATCTAAATTATTCCCTAAATCTTTGATTTTATTATCACTTGTTGATTCTAATCTTATAGCATTACTTATTCTCTCTTTAAATATTCGGAGTTGCTTTTGCCAGAATGATTCTTTAGTTTGATTACCAAATACAGATGCTCCAATTGCAGTAAAATCTTTCTTTAAACTATCAATTGATTTTACATTATTATCCTTAAATGCTAGTAAATTATCAGCAGTTTTATATTTTGTAATATCTATTTTTTCTTCTATGAAATTACTAAATGGAACACCATCTTTTATTAGGTTTTCAAATGCTTCGATAAATTCTCTTTTATCAGCAGGTAAACTATTTAAATCTTCTTCAGGATTATTTTGTTTCGTATCATCAATGATATTTAATACTTCTTTAATGTGTTGTACATCTTTTATTAATCCAGCTAGTCTCACTAAACTATCAGATGATGATTCCTTATTTGTTTTTACATCTGTTTTTATATTGTCTAAATCACTTGTTACTGTATCAAGTACTGTATTTATAGAATGAACTTTTCCTTTGTATGATTCTAATTGGTTTTGCATTTCAACTATTCTTTCATCTCTATATGCAAATCCTACTTTCATAATTGAGAAAGTAGCAGAAGCAGATACTAATGATAATAAAATGAAACAAATAAACAATCTTTTATTGAAATAATTGTCATTATAACACAATTTTCTATAGTAGTCTATAATTAATTGTTTATTTTTTATATTAATTTTCTTCTTCATCTATAAAAACACATACATGACTCCTATATTATATTCTACTATATTTATATTTCATTTAAAAGTTCACATTATTGTATACATGTTGTACATCATCATTATCTTCCAATAAATCAATCATTTTTATTATTGAATTCTTCGTCTCTTCTGAACAGTCTATTAAGGTTTTTGGTAACCAAATCAATCCTGACTCTTGAGGATCACCAAATTGTTTAATAAAATTTTCTCTAAGATTAGAAAAATCATCAATTGCAGATAATATTTCAATATAATCTTCAACTTCTTCTACATTTTCTGCATTTAATTCAGTTGCAATTTCAAATATTTTATCGAAGTCGCCAATTTCTTTAGTGTATATTAAATGTCCTTTTCTATCGAATCCGAAAGATACACTTCCAACTTCTCCTAAGTTGCCGCCAAATTTTGAGAAAACGGAACGAACATCAGATGCTGTTCTATTTCTATTATCTGTTAATGATTCAACTATTATAGCAACTCCACCTGGTCCATATCCTTCGTATCTTACATCATCGTAATTTGAATCACCATCTGGTCCAGATGCTTTTGCTATTGCTCTTTCTATGTTGTCTTTTGGCATATTCTTTTCTCTAGCAGAAGCTAATGCTGCTCTCAATCTTGGGTTTGAAGAAGCATCTGTTCCTCCCATCTTAGCAGCTACAGTAATTTCTCTTGCTATTTTAGCAAACATCTTTGCTTTTTTAGCATCTTGTGCTCCCTTACGGAACATTATGTTATGAAACTGAGAATGACCTGACATGTTTATTGTTTAATATAATATCTCTATCTATAATTATTTTACCAGCTTATGTAATATGAATGCCACTCTTTTAAAAGCCCATGATGTTACGGTGCCATATTATCATTTTTGGATATTGACAATATATCTTAATTTTATAATATAATGTCAATATAATATTAAATATTGCACTCAATTTTCCATGAAACAGAATTTATTAAAGTCAACATTATGTATGGTATTATTATTTGGCATTACAAATAACGTGTTTTGCACAATGATATACAGTAATATTAATAAAATAAATACCAAGCATATACACAATAGTATTTTACAAGCAAATTTAAATACAAGATGTGGTACTAAGTTATTTAATTATTATTTAAATATATTAAATGATATAGGAATAAAAACAGATTCTATGTCTGTACATATGAGCTACACCGATTGTACAAATATACTGTCTAAATATCAATCTAATTTAAGCATTATGAAATATTTATATGACAAATGTAAAAATAAACAGCAAGAGAACAGACTACTAATGGTAGATTATAACAAAAGAATTAATGAATTAAATGAAAAAATAAATAACTTAAATTATCTTTATGAAAATCACAGTATTTTAAAAACTAATAATAATTGTGAAACATATAATTACAAAGTGTATTTAAAGATAACAAAACAAGATGTATTTAATAAAAAGATAGAATCACAAATAAGCAAAACATATGATGAGATAAATAAATTGCAGGAAAAGAATAATGTTCTGAAATCTACATTGAGTAATTTTTATACGTATCATAAAAAAAATAATTGTAATACAGCTAGTAGTTTAGAGCAACAAATTAAATTTCTCCAAAATATAAATAATGTTAATTTAAAATCAATTGACACAAAAATATCTCAGAAATCAACTAATAGATTCACAGTATAGTAGTTTTATTATTTCAGATATTGCACATTTATTTGAATTGGATAATATAACGCATGTATGTTAAATATGTCATATACTATATTTAGTAATTATTTACAGTAATGTACATGATCGATAATATTTTACTATTTAAAAATGATTTACCGAAAGAATTTTTAGATAATGTTAAAGAAGTTGCTATAGATACTGAAGCAATGGGATTATATCCACATAGAGATAGATTGTGCATTGCACAGTTCTGCAAAGGAGATAATATAAGTTATATAATACAATTTGATAATTATCAAAATGCTGATAATATAAAAAACATATTACATAGTAACAATATAATAAAAATTTTTCATTATGCTAGATTTGATGTAATGATGTTGTATAAATATCTTGGTGTAATGACTCACAATATATATTGTACTAAAATAGCATCTAAACTAGTTAGA
>JAFVEL010000035.1 GCA_017475965.1 Alphaproteobacteria bacterium
AAATTAAATACAGCACTAACTGAATTGGTAAATGATACAACTCAATACGAATCTGTATTATCAGATACAAATGAAATATTAAGTAGTAATACAAATTTTACTAATTTAAAAACTACAATAGAAAGTAATAAAGAAAAAGAACTAATAGAAAAGTTGAACACAGCAATAAGTGGATTATCAGTAGATGGATATACATCAAATATAAGTAAAGAAAGTGATATAACCACAAACAACCTTAATACTTTAAAAAACACAATAGAATCTAATAAAGAAAATGAAATAATATCAACATTAAATACAGAATTTGAAAATATTACTATTGGAACAACAAAATACCCAGCGACAATAAATTGCATATCAGAGACTGAAGATGGAAAAGTAAATTTTGTTACAGAACTTAACAATTTTAAAAATGCAATAGAGAATAATAATAAATATACAGTAATACAACAATTATTAAATGAATACGTAAAGATATTAGGATATAATCCAATAAAACCAATAATGATAGATAAATCGTATTCACCATCAATAACGAATTTCTCTTGTAATATTTACAACACAATATCTACACAGAATACATCATCCGGAGAAGTAATTGTGCTTTGTAATGGAAAATATCTTTTTCTTCTTACAAGTACAACATCCTGCAAGGATATTGATAATTACATATTGCAAAATATGCCAAGTCTATCGAAGTACTTTAAGTGTGAAATATTAGATGTGCAATTAATTTGGAATAATGCAAGTTTTAAAGGTACAATTACAAAAAAAGAAGATAATAAATTAGATATTACTTTTTCTGATCCTATTGGTACTTTATCATTTAATGATTATTATACAACAACACAACAGGATGTGGCAAGTAAATTAAGTACATTATCAGGAAACAAAACAATTGCATTATCCTTTTCTATTGGTGTTTTATCAAAAATTGTTAAGACATATAGTATTGCAAAAACCAGTGATCTACTTACAGTATCCAATGATGACGATTCACAAGAAAAGTATACAATTGATACATCAAAACCAATCAATGAAATTGTAATTAATACATTATTACAATTTAGTAATATTAATACTTAATTAAATATTACACAGGTCTGGGCTATCCCAGACTTTTTTATATAATTTATTTACTATTATTGTATTCATTTATACATTTCACTTATTATTTCTATTACTTGCCGCATAGATTGACAATGAGCGTCTAATTTACACTTCATTTCAAGAGATATTTCAGATGCTGTCTTGCCAAGTCCTGGTACATAAAAACATGGGTCATATCCAAAACCATTGCTTCCTCGCGGATTACTGGTAATAATCCCTTCCCAACTATTTTGACATATTATTGGAGTTGGGTCATTGAAATGTTTCATAAATACTATGACACACCAGTACCTAGCTGTTCTTGCTTCTTCTGGATATTTACTTATTTCGTGTAATAATTTACTAATATTTTCTTGATCAGTAGCATGTTCTCCACTATATCTAGCTGAATATACTCCAGGTTGACCATTTAAGCAATCTACCGATAATCCAGAGTCATCAGCTATTGCTGGTAATCCAGTACATTTTGAAGCATGTCTGGCTTTTATAATTGCATTTTCAACAAATGTTATGCCAGTTTCTTCAATATCAGGAACATTATAATTACTTTGTAAAATTAAATTTATATTAGAATTATTAAGTATTTTTCTAAATTCTCTTATTTTTCCTTGATTATTTGTTGCTAATACTATGTCCATATTTATATATACTAAAGTACTTTTATATAATTTAAAATACCACATTGTTTTGTTTATAACAAATACTCAATTTTTTTTATATCAAATAATTAATGTATAATAACATTATAAGAATAGTTATTAATTTTTGAGGGTGTATGTGTGAAAACACAAATTTACTAATACTTGCATGCGGATTATTAGCAATAGTATTTGCATTGTATAAAATACGTGGAGTATTTGCGTTACCATGTGGTAATAAGAAAATGCAAGAAATTGCTAATGCTATACAAGTAGGAGCTAAAGCATACTTGAATAGACAATATTCAACAATTGCGATAGTAGGTGTAGTTATAGTAGCTATATTAATGTTTACATTATCTTTTTATGTAACGTTAGGATTTGTATTGGGAGCAGTATTATCAGGTGTAGCTGGCTACATAGGAATGAATGTATCAGTTAGATCAAATGTAAGAACTACTGAAGCAGCTAGGACATCGTTATCTAAGGCATTAGCAGTTGCTTTTGATGCAGGTTCAATTACTGGTATGTTGGTAGTAGGATTAGGCCTACTGGGAG
Organism: Alphaproteobacteria bacterium; assembly: GCA_017475965.1. GTDB lineage: Bacteria > Pseudomonadota > Alphaproteobacteria > RUG11792 > RUG11792 > RUG11792. The sequence continues at coordinate 2,307 of JAFVEL010000035.1, forward strand.
TTGCTTGTTATTACTTCCTATTACAACATACAAATCTTGATTCTAGGTCAATAACAGAAGCACTAGTATCATTTAGCTTTGGTGCTTCTCTGATATCAATATTTGCTAGATTGGGTGGAGGTATCTTCACAAAGGGAGCAGATGTCGGAGCGGACTTAGTTGGTAAGGTAGAATCCAATATACCAGAAGATGATCCAAGAAATCCTGGAGTAATAGCAGATAATGTTGGAGATAACGTAGGTGATTGTGCTGGTATGGCTGCAGATTTATTTGAAACATATGCAGTTACAATAGTAGCATCGATGGTATTAGCAAATATATACTTTGGCGAAACATTAAAATCAACTATGATGATATATCCATTAGCACTGAGTGCAGTATGTATTATAGGTTCAATTATTGGTACATATTTTGTCAAATTAGATGCCTCTAATAAAATAATGAAAGCATTGTATAAAGGATTAATAGCATCTGGAGTATTTTCAGCTATATTTATATATGCTTTGACAAATTCAATGTTTGGGTCTTTAAGTGAACAGTTATATACAATAGGAGGAACATACTTTACTCCAACCAATTTATTACAATGTTGCTTTATAGGAATGGTAGTTACTGGATTATTAGTTTGGATAACTGAATTTTATACTTCAACTAACTACAGACCAGTGCAATCAGTTGCACAGGCATCTGAAACTGGACATGGAACTAACGTAATACAGGGATTGGCAGTATCAATGGAAGCAACCGCTTTACCTACAATAGTAATATGTGCAGGTATAATATGTTCTTATTTATCAGCTGGCTTGTTTGGGATAGCAATAGCAGCAACTACAATGTTAGCATTTGCTGGTATTATAGTAGCATTGGATGCTTACGGTCCAGTAACTGACAATGCTGGGGGTATAGCAGAAATGGCTGAATTACCAGGTGAAGTAAGAGAAATAACTGATGCTTTAGATGCAGTTGGAAATACTACAAAAGCAGTTACTAAGGGATACGCAATAGGTTCTGCTGGATTGGCAGCATTAGTATTGTTTGCTACATATGTAGAAGACTTGAAACACTATTTCCCGGATATGTCAATAGATTTTAATTTACAAAATCCATACGTATTAGTGGGGTTGTTGTTTGGAGCAATGCTTCCTTATTTATTCAGTTCATTTGGAATGAAAGCAGTTGGAAAAGCTGGAGGAGCAGTCGTAGTAGAAGTCAGAAGACAATTCAGAGAAATAAAAGGAATAATGACTGGAGAAACAAAACCAGATTATAAAACAGCAGTAGATTTACTAACAAAAGCTGCAATAAAGGAAATGATTACTCCATCTATATTACCTTTGATTGCTCCAGTTGTAGTTTATTTCTTTATTGAACAAATAAGCGATAAAGCATCTGCATTTGCGGCATTAGGAGCTACATTAATAGGTACTATAGTAACTGGTATATTTGTAGCATTATCAATGACTTCAGGTGGTGGTGCTTGGGATAATGCCAAAAAATACATCGAAGAAGGTCATTTCGGAGGTAAAGGATCTGATGCCCATAAAGCTGCTGTAACAGGTGATACAGTTGGTGACCCATATAAGGATACAGCTGGACCAGCTATCAATCCTATGATAAAGATAATTAATATAGTAGCTATATTATTACTAGCATGTTTAGCTCATTAATCACAAATGAGAGCCCCTTAATCTTGAGGGGTTATACTATTTCAAATACTTTTTGTAAATAAATACTATTTTTAAATGTAGTTTATTTATTTTTCATAAACAAATGATAAATATAATCAATATGGTATCTATACTATTACTAGCTGGTCTAGCAACATTCCTCTCTATACTAATCTATATCAAATCAAAGACTATATTTTATAGTAGAAGCATTTTTCTATCCTACTATTTCAAATATTAAAATATCTTTATGTTCTGTATCATTATTGTGTTGTATATTTTATTAGATTGTAATTTATTATATTTTGTTACATTATTATTAATAATAGCTGGTCTTGGTTCAATTACTTCGCTTTTATTATTATTACTTCTTAGAATAATAGTATCTTCTCGTTTATTATATTGAGCATTATCAATAATAACATTTTTGCCCACTGGTATTACATTACTTGCTGTGAAAGTTGTATCATTACCATTATTTATTATTTTTGTATTTTCATAAGCTGTAATATTATTTACTTCAATATTATCATTATTCTTGTTAATTATTATTTCTGAATCCTATTATAATGTAGAATTGTTTACTGAAGCATTTTTATTATTGATAATAACCTTACCTTCAAAAGTATTATTATTAAAATATTGTTTTTCATTGTTATTTATATTATTATTTTGTGTAGCCTCAATTGATTTTACTATATTAATATTGTCTTGTGCATTATTATCTTGTTCATTAACATTTTCATTATTCTGTACTACGAAATTATTACCATCATTTCCAAACGATATATTATTGGAATTGATATCTTGAGCATTTATGGCTTGGTGATCATCTTCTAGTATTGCTCCCAAGTAACTTGTGTTGTTATCGGTACTATTATCGCTAATTTGGTTAGTATTCTTACTTAATATTTTGGTAGTTTGTTTCTTCATATTATTTGATTCTAATTTTTTTTATTGGGATAATACATATTTTTCAACCAACATAATCATTATTTCAAATGATACTCATATGGTTAATTCATTAGTAGTTGTATGTTAAACTATAGAAAGTATAATTTAATATAAAATTAATATGAAATCGAACGTATCTAATATAAGACAAGAATTTTTAAATTACTTTAAAGGACATAATCATAATATAATCGAATCAAGTAGTTTAGTACCGGAAAATGATCCTACATTATTATTTACCAATGCTGGAATGGTGCAATTCAAGGATGTATTTACAGGAAAGAAAGTATTACCATTTAACAGAGCAACAACATCTCAGAAATGTCTGAGAGCTGGTGGCAAACACAATGATTTGGAGAATGTAGGTTACACTGCTCGCCATCATACATTCTTTGAAATGTTAGGAAACTTTTCATTTGGAGATTACTTCAAAAAGGAAGTAATACAATTCGCTTGGGAATTTGTTACTAAGTATTTGTGTTTAGAACCAAATAGATTATATATTACTGTACATTCAAGTGACGAAGAAGCTGCACAGTATTGGAAATTAGTCACTGGATTTTCAGAGGATAAAATCATAAGAATTCCAACTAATGATAATTTCTGGGCAATGGGAGATACTGGACCATGTGGACCTTGTAGTGAAATATTCTATGATCATGGTAGTGACATAAAAGGAGGATTACCAGGTTCAGAAGATGAGGATGGTGATAGATTCACTGAAATATGGAATCTAGTATTTATGCAATTTGAAACCTTGGAAAATGGACAACGAGTAAATCTCCCAAAACCATCCATTGATACTGGTATGGGATTAGAAAGAATAGCCGCAGTATTACAGGGAGTACATAGTAATTTTCATATAGATTTATTTCAGAATATTATTAATGATATAGTAAATATTACGAATAAACCATATGAAGAAAATGAATCTAGTAATAATGTAATAGCTGATCACATCAGAGCTGTATCTTTCATGATATCTGATGGTATTATTCCATCTAATGAGGGCAGAGGATATGTATTAAGACGTATTATAAGGAGAGCATTGCGGCACGGATACTCATTAGGTATGCGGGAACCATTTCTATATAAACTAGTATCATCGGTAGCGAATGTAATGGGAGATCATTACAAAGAATTAATAAATAATCAATCAAACATAGTAAGTATTCTTAAAGGAGAAGAAGAGAGTTTTATGAGGACAATAGATAATGGTATGCATATCCTTTATAAAGCAATATATAAATTAGGTAATAATAAAGTATTTCCTGCTGATGTAGCTTATAAATTATATGACACATTTGGATTTCCATTTGATTTAACTCAAGATATACTAAAATCTGAACATAAAACAGTTGATGTAAATGAATTTGACAAGCTTGTATTACAACAGAAAGAAAATGCTAAAAAGAATTGGGTCGGTACCGGTGATGCTTTTACAGACAAAATTTGGTATGAAATAGAAAAAAATAATGATAAAATAGAATTTATTAGACATACAAATCAGATTGAAGATGCTAGTATTTTATATATAATAAATGAAGATAAACAGCAAGTACAATCTGCTAATGCAGGTGATAATGTATATATTATATTAAACAAAACTCCATTTTACGCAACTGCTGGAGGGCAACTTGGCGATAGTGGCACATTAGAAACTAATAATAATAAAGCGGAAGTAGTTGACACTATAAAGATAGCTGGACTAATAATACATAAGTGTACTATAGTAGAAGGAAAATTAAATGTAAATGATAATGTAGTAGCTAAACTTAATAAGTATAAAAGATTAGCAACTGCTAGAAATCATACAGCAACTCACATGCTACACAAGGCATTAAAAATGGTACTTGGAGAAACTGTATTCCAACAGGGGTCATTAGTAGCTCCAGATAAGCTCAGATTTGATTTCTGTTATGATAAATCATTAACTCAAGATGAAATAAAACAAGTAGAAGATATAGTATTAATTAATATTGATAATTCTTATGATGTAAAAGCTGAAATAATGAGTAAAGAAGAAGCAATGAAAAGAGGAGCCATAGCATTATTTAATGAAAAATATCCTGGACAAGTAAGAATGGTCACTATAGGAGATAACTTTTCTAAAGAACTATGCTTTGGGGAACATGTGGATAATACTGCTCAAATAGGTACTTTCAAAATAATATCTAATTCATCAATAGGTTCTAATACTCAAAGAATAGAAGCAGTAACTGGTAGGTGTGTTAGACAATATTTAGAAGAAAAAATAAATGATAATATCAACACTATAAATACACATAATCAAACAATAACAAAATTAAATAAAGAAATAGAAATACTAAAATCTAATGCTTTTATTAAAAATACAAATTTGTTATGTGACAGTATAGGAGACATTAAATTAGAATCCTCAATTGTGAAAGATGAGAATCCAAAAAACATATTATCATTAATAGATAATAAAAAATCATCACAAGATAAATTATTGTTAATTGTATGTAATGAACTAACTAAAAGTAATAAATGCACAGTATACATATTTATAAGTAATTCATTACAAAATCAATTAAATATGAATAGGATTGTTGATGAAATTAATAATAAATTAAATTTAAATATAAAACAAACTAAAAGAAAAGATTTATTACAATTTGGTGGTGTTAATAAAGAAATGTTTAATGATATTATTAGTGTAATAAAAAATATTGTACAGAATTTATAAATCTATATATTCCTTAAACAATATACTTAAATGGTATAATCTTTATGAAAATACTCAATTGGTATATTGTTTTGTTGTACTAAATTATTTAATGCTGTGGTATCATTTTGCAATCTACTTGTTGATTTAATTTCGTATCATTCATTAATACATTTGTAAACAATTCTATAATATCTGTTACATAATCATGTAAGATTGCCAATTCTCTTATTACGTCGTGTTTCAGTGTTTGAGTGTTATTGTGCAAACTGTAATATATTGGGATTAAGACAATCATTAATTACGTGTAATATTATTCCTAAATTCCAAATATGTAATATTATTATTTGATTAATTCAGATAATAAATTATTGATTACATTTAAATCTGATTGTTTTTCATCAAGACTTAGAATATAAAGAGAATAACTTGACATTTGCATAATATCTCAGGAGAAATAATATCTTTTGTTAATTCGACAATGTTATCATTATTTAATTTATTATGAAGTTCACTAAAAACCTTGCTTATCAATTCATTATTATTTTCATTATTTATAGAAGAACTATATAAACATGAGTATTTACTATTACTACATTACATAATATTATAGTTGAAGAGAATAAACTTTTTATACAATTCATTATATATTATCTATAAAAAAACACTTGTCATATATCATATAATATACTAACATTCTTTTGTTAATATTTTGTGTTGTAAATATAATGTACAATAAAATATTTATTACAATTTTTAGTATTGTAACTCAAATTATTTGTCTTACCAATTATATATTGAATGCGATAAATCTTTTATTATTAATGGTGTTATTTCATCACATATATTTCCGATATTATAATAATCTGTATTAGTTTGTTGTTGTATTTCTTGTATTATATTTATCATGTAATATGCATTGTCTAATAGATTACCAAGAATTATATCAAATAGCCATTCAGTACTTGATATAGTGGATTGTTTTAGTTTATTTATTATATTATATATACTTTTTTTAAAGTGTTTTATATACTTATTTTTGTACTCTATAAATAATTTTGTGTCACTGGCATTTAAATTATTTTGATCATTCAATATATTAAAGGTATTACAAAATATAGTATAAATATTTATAAATTCTTCCATAAGGTGTTTTATTTGTGGAGAATGATAAATATTCTCAATATTAATCATAATATTATGTAATGTAGATTTTATATTATTTTCTTTCATTAATTGTGAATATTCATTTTCTAATTTCTTTATTAAATTTTGTGTTCTACTATCATTTTGTATATTATTTAACTCTTCAATTGCGTTATTTAATTCATCCATTGTTTGATTATTTTTATTATTTAATATGATGTTATCTGAATTTACACTATTCATTACATTTACAATATTTTTTATTTTATCGTACAACTGTGATACTTCTTCTATTATTTTTATTTGATTATCAACATACTTGTTTATATTTTGTAAACTTTCATTTATCCAATAAAGAATTTTATATTCTACATAATTTTTAAAATATTCATAAGGAATAAAATCACATTTGAAATGTATATCTATTAATTTGGAACAATTGATTTTTTTTATTTTATTTAGTTTTAAACATTCCACACGACAGGATATATAATAAAACAACTTGAAAATATATTCTATTGTTGTGCTTATATTCTTATTCATTTTATTAGGCAGCTTTTCGATAACTTCATGGTAATTACTAGTCATATTTCTTCTTAAAAAACGTAATGTGTCAATGTCATAAGTACAATTTTCACAATGAACAGAGTTAATGATACTTATAATTGCAAAAGGCATTAATAAAAATTTCATTATTAAAAAACATGTGTTCTATAATATGATTACTTTTTATAATATCACAAATGATATAAAAAATACAAATAATACTATTATTTCACTAAAGTGAAATACAAACAAAATTATTTATCTTATTTAAAATATTTGTTTATATATAACGAAAATATTAAATAAACAACATCTAATTTATAATACACACAGGTTACTTATTAATTACTGTATTTTTAAATACTTTTTTATTTATTAATATAATACAATGCAAAATAAATGATACTAGTTATTATATTACCTAACATATTAATATTTACTCATTTGAAATATATTAACAAATAATATTGTTTTTCATATTAAGCAAACAAATTTTCTAACGCTTCAATACTTATATTCAAACACTTTGCAATAAGAGTATCATCCAAACCTTGATTTTTCATATTCAAAGCTAATTCTTTTTTGGCTTCATTTTTACCTTTTTTTTCTCCTTCTATTAATCCTTTTTCAATACCTTTTGCAATACCCTTCTTTTCACCTTCAATTAATCCTTCTTCTTTTCCTTCCTTCTTACCTTGTTCTATTCCTTCGTTCTTTGCTGCTTCTCTCGCTGTTGCTATTTCACTTGCTTTATCCATCTCATATTTCTCTCTAGCTATTAACTGATTTGCTAACTCTTTATCTCCTGATATTACTATCCACTTATTCTTTGCTATATTCATTGCTTCAGTTTTATTCTCTACCTCTTCGGGCTCATCTAAAAATATTACCCATTCTTTCATCATTTTATTTATTGTTGTTAGTACTTTATTATCTTTAAATCTACTTAAATGCACAAATATTATTCTTATCTTATCATCGAATTGTGTATAATAATCATCAGATGCATTCTTGTTCAAAAACATTAAAGCTTCTTCTATTGGATGTGTTCTACTTGCCATTGGACCGTATTTTATCTTATCCCTTATTATCCAGATACTAATTATCTTAGGAGATTTGTAACTATATCCCATTTGAGTATGTTGTGCAACTAACTTTGATGCATATGTTATAGATCTACTTTCTAAGTCACCAGTATCGATACATTGCATTTCTATATTTACTATTGTTCCATTGTCTGTTCTTGCTGCTATATCTAATCTACTCTCTTTAGTAAATTTGTCATATTTGGGCATTTCAGGATTCAATATAGTTACTTCTGTTATAATAGGTTTACCATCTAATATGGCATTTAATAATGATATTAAACAAATTTTACTGTCTTCCTGACCAAAGATGTTCTTAAAAACAAAATCGTTTGTTGGTGTTAACTTATATAATTTAATTTCTTCTGTCATTTTACATCTATATTACATCCTATACTTTATATATTCTATTATACTATGTCTAGACAAGAGTGGAGAAAAATAAAAAAGCCCATAACAATTTAACTACCATATCATATTGTTTTATTTTTGGATTACTCAGAAATCAAATAATAAACAATTCTATAAATCAATAATACAAAACCATTTATAATTTATATCATATTGTATACGTATTTAATTAATAATTTTTTAAGATTTTTACTATATTATCGATAAATGTAAAATAATAATATATATAATGTTCAAATGGCAATATTAAACAGCATTGTAAATGCAGATGAAAAAACATGGCAAGAGAAATTTTATGACAATATATTTGGCGTAAATTATGAAAATAATATAAAAGTAGATAGAAGTACAGATGGATATACAAAAGGTATAATTTTTGAACATAAAACTAATATACAAAGTTATGGAGAATCTAAGGCTCTTGGACAAGCTCTTATTTATTTAACAAGATTCAATCGTGATGGTATTCCAGTTCCTGCCAAAATCTGTCTTGTTGGACAAGAAGAACAAAAGTGTTACATATATAATACTGAAGATTATATGAACATAATAAACAATATTCCTGAATATGCTAATATGAAAGCGTCAAATGGCATTATAGGATTTCAAGCTATTACTAAACCCAGTATTATTTCTTTTGATATGAATAATGCAATTGGAATGCAGGAAATTATATATTTTGTTCAACACAATTCTCAGAACGTAAAAGTTAATATTGATGAACATAACGTTTACGGATGGGCAAATTATTATTATGAACATGCTACTGAATACAAACAAAAACCAAATAAAACTAAATTCTTTGAAGAGTTGAGAAAGCCAATTGGAACATTAAAATCTTTTATTAATCCATGGACTGGACAAGAAAAAGATTTTGCACTCATAATGGATATACTAAATGATCCATTAACACAAAAAAAATTAGGTGCATTTTATACTCCACCTTTATATTGCAAAAAAGCAATGGAACTTGTAAAACGAGCTATAGAAAGAGTACCAGAAGGAAACGATTATGTAATAATTGATAGATGTGCTGGTACTGGAAATCTTGAAATGGATTTTGATGATGACATGTTATCACATTGTATTTTAAGTACCTATGAACTCAAGGAATGGGTAGTACTAAAGGATAGATTTAATGGAAGAGTTAGGTATATTATTCCACCTGTACCATCTAATATTAAATATTTACCAATTATAAATGAAGAAGGATTTCTTTCTGGAGCCAATGCATTAACTAAGGATATTATTGATAATCCAGTTGTTAGAAAGTATTTAGATGATCCAAAATGTACTATTATTTTATTTGAAAATCCTCCATACTTGGAAACTACTGGAATTGAATTTCACAAACGAAGTAATAAAAAGCACAATTCACAGTGGAAAGATGGTTATGTTGTTAAACAAATGAAAAAGGAAGTGTCAGGTGTTGCATTAAATGATATGGTAAATGCATTTATTTGGTCTGCATTCAAATATTTTCTTAGGCAAGATACAGATAGTTATATAGTATTTAGTCCAATTAAATA
>JAFVEL010000006.1 GCA_017475965.1 Alphaproteobacteria bacterium
ATTATTATCAGAAGATTTCGTCTTATCATTACTATTATTTGTTTTGTCAGTATTTTCCATTAGTGAAACTGTTTTATTTGCTACTGGGAAGTTACCAAATACTCCAGCTCTAACGAACCAATCATATATTCTGTATTGGTAAAAAACATTGGCTCCTATATCAAAACTCCACTTGGAAACATCTTTAAATGTTTGTGATGCAGCAGTATTTGTATTTAATGTACTAATAGCACTATCTACAAATGTGTCTCCCAATCCCAAATCGTTGTGTTTTACTGTATCAATATAATACTTTTTATTGTATATAAATAATTCATCATCTTTAAATTGTTTTTGATATTCCTCTAATGTTGTTTTATTACCAAGTACACTTGCCAAGAATGAATATGTTGTCTTATCTCCGGATAAATCACTCAATAAAACGTGAGTTGGTGCTGTATCAGAATCCATATTTTGTAAAATAAAATAACTCTTTGGTGTAAGATATGATGCTTCACCATCTTCATTAGTAATGTGTGCGTAATTAGCTGTAACTGTTGCATCACTATCATCAGCTCCATCAGCTTGTTCTCCAGTGTATCCATTGTACTCTAAAATACCAGAATTTGATACGATAGGTTGTTTTTCTATAGATGTAGCATCATCGGCAGCACTATGCATTCCTTTACTATCATATTTTGCATCACCACTACTTACTATTATATATTTTGTTGGGTTATCACTCTTGTATTTTCTAGTATTAAGTGAAAGCGTAGTAACGTCCTCTCCACTTGGTAATTTATTTGCTTCTGCTCCTGCAATCACACTAGCATCATTTTGATCTGGAGTATATGTATCTATGTCATAAGTCTTACCCTCTTCTGCAACCATTTCAGTTTCTGCTGTATTTGGCTTTTCAAATTTTTTATTTGTATTAGCAATTGCTGCTTTTAATTGAGATATTAAATACTCATTTTTTGATTTTAATAATTTGTTTAAATTATCAACACCAAATTTTACTCCATTTTTATGTGCTCCAAGTGTTAATCCAACACCGAAACCACTACTGACACATTGTGCATTCGTACTTGACACGCATGACATTCCAAGTACTGTTATTAAACTTAATGATATTACTCTCAATGATTTATTCATAAAAATAACTTCTAAAAATCAATTTCTCTGTTGTTATTATCGCACATTACAAATAGTCAGTTGGAGATTTAGTGTAAAGAAATTACGCATTATGAATAATTTATGTTGTTTTTTGGTACTATAATGCACTAGAATTATATAAGTAATAATGATAATATGGTATTCAACATTATTTTTTTTAATTAAAGTTAGAGGATTATAATTATGACAACTAAATCAAAACATTATCTTACTAATGAACAACTAGAATATTTCAAAAGCAAATTATTACATTGGAAAGAAGAATTATTGAAAGAAAGTCAAGATGTTCAACAGTTATTGAAATCCCAAGAATCAGAACCAGATTTGATAGATTCAGCTTGCAATTTAGCAACTCAAACTATAGAATTGAGAACTAAAGATAGGTCCAGAAAACTAATACATAAAATAGATATGGCCTTAAAAAGAATAGATAATGGTACATATGGGTATTGTGAAGAAACAGGAGAACCAATAGGATTAAAAAGACTTGAAGCTAGACCAATAGCAACATTATGTATAGAAGCTCAAGAACAACATGAAAAGAAAGAAAAGGACTTTCGAGATGAAGATGAAGAATATGATTTACCAGAAGATGAAACAAAATAAAGTGTACAATATATGTCAATAACAAAATGTGGTTTTGTTTCAATAATAGGTAGACCAAATGCTGGTAAATCTACATTATTGAATTTATTAGTGGGAGAAAAAATATCAATAGTATCTCCCAAAGTACAAACTACTCGTAGAGAAGTAAGAGGAATAATAGAATATAACAATACTCAAATCATATTTGTAGACACACCTGGAATATGTAGACCTAATACTCCACTTGAGAAAACATTATTATCTAATTTCAAGAAATCATGTAAAGGATCAGATGTAACTTTACTATTAATTGATTGTACTAATAAAAATGTTGAAAATGATATAAAGTTTTTGCAAAATAAAAAACAAGTAACAAATAATTTTATAGTAGCAATAAATAAAATTGATTTGATAAAAGATAAAACACAACTATTACCAATCATCGATAAATTAAAGGATTATGAATTTATAAAACAAATATTTTTAATATCCTCCATGAATGGAGAAGGTATAGAACCAATGAAATCATACTTATCAGAAAACATGCCAGAAGGTCCATTTTTGTATTTTGATAATCATGACTCAACTGATTTAGATTTGAAAATTAGATTATCTGAAATTACTCGAGAGAAAATATACAATAATTTAGATAAAGAATTACCATATAACATATATGTAACTACTGATAAATTACATGTAACCGCTAGTAAATTCAAAATACTACAAACAATAGTAGTTATGAAAGATTCCCAAAAAGGAATAGTATTAGGACACAAGGGTTCTATGATTCAGAAAATAAAAAGAGAAACAGTAGGTGATATTAGGAATATATTTAATAAAACCGTAGAATTAAATATTACCGTAAAAGTAAAAGAAAAATGGACAGAAAAAAAAGAACAATTAATAAATGCTGGCATTATATGATGTTGTATTTATATGTGTTATAAATTTTACGTATATTTACTTTTAGTACTGTGTATTGTTTCTGCTACTGTTGCAATATTCAGTACTAAATTTTTCAAATCCATTATTTCTTTTTTATTACTAGTTACTAGTATTTGTATTATTGAAATACTACAAAATAATGCATTATTAAGTTTTATAGTATTCACATGCTACATGACTGTGAATTTTATACTAATACTTCTGTATTTTCATAATAAAAATAATTTAGATTAATATAATTGAATTAGTAATTAGGTAGTTCTATACTATTAAATGTTATAATTGTACTTGTATAATAATGTGTACAAGATTACTTCTATTGATTATTTGTAATATGTACTACAATTATTATACCAATAATTTAATTTATTGATTTTTGTATTTGTTTGGTATACTGAAATTATACAATTACAGTACATATTATTCTAATTACTTATTTCTACTATTTTGAGATGTACTTATTTGCTCTGAAAACGTTGTATCTTTATTTGTATTATTAAACGAATTATCTGTTTTAATATACTTTGTAATTAGTTCCTTATAATATGATGCGTCATCTATTTGTTGATTGCTGTGTATTCTTTTTAGAACAGCAAATATATCATAATGCTGTTCTGAATAATGTGTAGAAGTGTACACATTATATGTGTTTATATTTTCCTGAGCTAATTTATTATTTGTAACTGAATGATCAGAATTATTTGTACTTTGCCTAAATAACAATAAATTATAATAATTTTTATTTACTTGATTATTGCTTGAAAGATTATTATTAATCATACATAAACTAATGTTACTATTGAATAATAAAAAGAAAATTAATATTCCACAATACTTATCGAATACCATGTTGCCACTCCAAAATATCTTATATGAAATCCATCTGAATGCTATATAATATAATTTTAAAATTAACATCTAATTATGTCAAAATGTTATAATCACAATTTAATACATAGTGTTGTAAGATGCTATTAGCAAAGCAATATATATTACTAAATAATGAAATTTTATAAATGTAAAATATTTGAAAACAATAATATCAAAAATGAAATAGTATTAGTAGAAAATAAAACTGATATATTTAATATTTATAATAATATAATTAATATAAAACCTTACAAATTGAAACATAAAAATTATGTCAATTATTTTACATTACCATTTTTTAATAATCTATATCAATTAGTTGTAAATAATTTTGATATTATTAATGCACTACAAATGACTGCACATTGTTTTACTGACGAACGGAAATTAATAGTTGATTTTATTATAAATAAATTAAAATTAGGATGTACTTTATCTGAAAGTTTAAATATTTTTAATGAATATTTTGATAATATAGTAATAGAAATGATTAAAATATCTGAGAAAACAGCAAATATTAATCAATCTATATTGAACATTATTGAATACTTAGAATCCAAAAATAATATAAAAAATAAAATCAAGAAAACAATTAGATATCCAATAACCATTTTAATATTAGTAAATGTAATTATAATAATTTGGTTAGTACTGATAATTCCACAATTTGAAAGCATATTTGATGATTTAAATATAGAATTACCATTATTAACTAAATGTATTATAACATGCAGTAATATTTTAATTAATTATCCAATTATTATTAGTATTATATTAGTAATTATTATATGTTATTTTAAATTAAATATACACGTTATAAACAATAAATTATTAAGGTTACCAATTATAAATGAAATAAATAACAATATAAATAAAATGCAATTCTTTAATGCTCTATCATTGATGTTACACGCAAAAATTAATTTAATTGAAGCATTAGATTGTTTAAATAAAGTTGAAATATTTAATAAATATGCTAGTATTGTAAATTTTATTAAAAATGGTAAAACAATTACCACAGCAACTATTCTTAGTCAAAAATTTGAAGAATATGAAATATCTATAATATCAGTTGGAGAAAAATCTGGACAAATTTGGATATCATTTAAATCAATTGTTAATATATTGAATATAAAAATTAATAATAAATTAGATAAAATAATATCCACATTACCAACAATCCTAATGATAATCGCAGGTTTTTTATTAATTGTGTTAGTATACTCAACATTCAATCCATTATATGAGGGATTTAAATATTGATAATTAGTATACACATATTATAGAGTAGTTATTATAATTTATAGTATTAATTTTTTGAGATACATGAGTATTCCATCCTCACAACAGAATACTCGCAACCAATTTTTAATTATTTGATATGGAACTGTAATGCTTTAATATTCTCATGTCAGTGTCATAAAACGATCTTATATCATTTATTCCATATTTCAACATCACTAATCTTTCCAATCCAAATCCAAATGCAAACCCATATGCTTCACCATCAATACCACATGCTTTGAATACATTTGGATGAACCATTCCAGCTCCACCTAGTTCTAGCCATTTGTTTCCATTCTTATTGATTTTTATATTGCCATTTTCTTTACTATAACAACAATCTACTTCCATACCAGGTTCTGTAAATGGAAAGAAGCTAGGTCTAAAGCGTAATAAAACTGAATCTGAATCAACTTCAAATACAAATGCTACAATTCTATTCAAAGCATCCTTTAAATTACCTATATTAATAGGATTGTAATCTACTACTAATCCTTCTATCTGATGAAACATAGGGGAATGGGTAGAATCCAATTGGTCATTTCTATAAGTCTTGCCAATAGATATCATTCTCAATGGTAATCCTTTCTCTTGCATCGCTCGTATTTGAACACATGATGTTTGTGTTCTAAGTAGTGTCTCTGGAAATCCTTCTATGTAGAATGTATCTTGAGACTGCCTAGCTGGATGATATTTAGGTATGTTTAATGCATCAAAATTAAAGAATTCAGTTTCAACTTCTGGACCATCCAATATTAAAAATCCATTAGCTTTATATTCATCTTTTATTCTTTTTATTTCGTATGATAGAATATGCAAGCTACCAAATTCATTATTTACTGGCAATGTAATATCTACATTTTCTGCTTGTAATTTTTCATCTAATTCTAATTTTTTTACAAATTTTACTTGATTGTTTATTGCTTCTTCTATTTGATTTTTAATAGAATTTAACTTTTTGCCAAATGATATTTTTTCTTCACTATTTAATGCACTTAATTTCTTAAATTCTTGTGTTAGTATTCCAGATTTACCTAAAAATTTCGATTTTGCTACATCTATATCTTGTATGGTATGTAATTTTTCAATTTCACTAATAAAATTACGTGCTTCAGTTTCTATTCCCATGACCTTATTTATTTGATTATATATGTAATTATTATATGACAATTTACAATGAATAGTGTGATTGTTATTTTGTGTTTGTGGAACAGTATACCAATATATTTACACACAACTAAAATAATTTGATATCTATATTTTTGTCTCCTATATTATTAATAATATAGTTAATAATATCAAAAAAAATTTTTTTACTTTATGTAATATTGTTTCTGAAAGTATTACAGGAGTTATTGATTTTGAGCCATTTTATTTAGACTAAAGTAATCGTATTTTTTATATTATCTTTTAATAAAAATTAACTATTTATTAACTAATAAATGTTAGATTAATTATAAGAGGTTTATTTTTTGAGGTCTATATGACTAAATTTTTAAGTAAGGTTTTCTTAAGTGGAATACTATTAACCAGTATTAATGGATACTGTGATAACAATGACATAATTAATGGTTTCGCAGGAATAGAATCACCAGGTTTCGGAGGAGGTACTGTTGAATTTTCACAAGATAGAATAGTTACTCAAGACATTAATGTTGGTAAAAAATTATATAGTGATTTAAGTTATAATGCTGAGACATCAAAAGTTACCAAAGCAAATGATGATACGGAATATGAAGTATCTCGTGCAAAAGCCAAATTAAATGGTAATACAATAACTCTTGCTTCAAAGCCTGTAATTGGTACAGATGGTAAACAAGAAACAGATGAAAGTGGCAGTCTAAAAACAGAACCATCAACAATGACAATGGGACAATATAGTGAAATTATTCCAGGAACTAAAGATTTTACAACTATTGATGATGAGGGGACAGAAACTACAAATAAAGTAATAGGAAAAATCAATTTAGATGGTAATATAGCTGTTGTTGAAAAAGGAAGCATTGTCGGTTCACAGGAAGCAGTATTAGATGTATATGATGGTACAGTTGGTTTATCTGGATATATTGAAGAAAAAAAAGAATCTAGCGAGGGAACTGATTCTAAAACATTTGTTTTTAATAAAGAAGATGGTAATAAGTTATTTATGAATTTATCTAATGTAACTATTAATGATTTATTTCCAAAATATTCTGATTCTGAGTCAGACTTATCAAAAAAGTCGACACTTATAGAGGAAGTTAATTCAAATGAAACATCATTATTTGAAAATATTACACACAGTAACCTAATGATAAAAAATGTGCCATCAGTATTCAAGATAGAATCAGAGGGAGCAGAACCAGTTTTAAAAATGATTGATGAAAAGTATTGTAATGAGAATAATTTATTAGGTAAAAAAATCATTTACACGAAAGTGTCAAATAAAAAATTAAAAGCATTATTCAATAAAGAAGATAATGATACAATAAAAGGTGATATAAATGCTCAATCAGAAATAGAAAATGTAATAAACTTAATTAATTCCAGCAGTTCAACTGACAACAAAGCAGAAATGGATATTAATAATGTCACAGAGGAAGTTAGTTTGCATGAATTGACAAAGTTGGTAGGACAAGATAGTAATAAGGTTTTAATACTAATTAAGAACTATGAACTCGAAAAATCATCATTTGATTTTAAGAATATAAAGGTAGAAAATTCAGTAAAAGAAACAGAAGATATGATTGATAGTACAAAAAAAGTAGATATATCTAATTTAGATAATAATGTAGAATATAATCCTATTAATAAAGAAGAAATCAGCAGAGAATTTAATAAAGTGAAAGCTCGTTACAATGGTGGTACTATAGAAGAACCACATGTAATGAACAATCTTACAGCAAATGATAGCGATCTTACAGTAAAAGGAGTTGTACAAGTAAAAGGATTATTAAATACAACAAAAGCAACAATTAATATTGATTATGACAGTACAATAATACTTTAATAGCAGTGCAACATACAGTAAAAATGTATGACAAGTAATAATTTTTAATAGTAATGTGGGAGTACAAGTATTCAGTATCCCACATTGAGGTGTTATACTTTGATCATCATATTATTTATATTGATGATAGTTCTTTAAATATCCACTAAAATGTAACAAATGTTTATTATTTACAAATTGCAAATATAATCTTTCAATAAATAATTTTGGAATAGCTCTTGAACAAATTTAATATTGTGATTTATTAATATGCTATAAGGCAGTTTTATTAATTACACAATGCCTTAAGTTTATTAACATTTTATATCGTAGTGCACAGAGTGCATTAAACTCTTCATTACTTATATTTAAACATTTTGCAGTAGTACTGTATTATTATCAAGTACTTAAACTAGCTTGCAAATTCCTTACTTTACATTTTAAGGACTAATTCTTTCATTTTCTGTTGTGCTACTTCTATTAATCCTTCGTTCTTTGCTGCTTCTCTCGCTGTTGCAATTTTAATTGATAATCTGCTACTCCGCTTTACTACGTAGTACACTAGCTTTGTCCATCTCTCTTGCTAACGCAATTGCTATTTCACTATCGCTACATAGTGCATACTTCTCTCTAGCTCTTATCTGTGCTTTTATTTGTTCACTACTTGATAGTTTAGTCCACAAATATTGTGCATCTTTCATTCCATCATCTTCACTCTCTATTCTCTTCGGATCAAAGAAAAACTCTGCCC
>JAFVEL010000036.1 GCA_017475965.1 Alphaproteobacteria bacterium
TAATTAACTTTACACAATGATTTTAATATAAAACAAAGGAACATTCAATATATTATTTTAAATTTAACCTATATATAATAAAAATAATTATAAAAAATTTATAAACTTTGTATTTTATGCTAATTAGAAATATAATATTATTTAACTTACTATATTGATAAAAGTTTATATAGCAGTAATTATAACATATAAGATTTTTGACTATTATAATTACTAAATTTATTCATTATCAACTAACATTTTTACTGATTTTCTAAGCGTTACGAATTCTAAATTTGACAACTCAACTATTGGACAAGATTTTATTTCTTGTTTGTTCAAATCTACTTGTGTAATTTTAGAAACTGGAATGTTTGGAGGAAACATACCTCCTTCTCCTGATGTGTATAATATATCACCAATATTAATATTGATTTTGTTATACTGTTTTATTGCAACAGATACTAGCTCATTATTATTAGTACCTCTTAATACCAATGTAGAGCCACTTTTAGTCTTTACTGGTATATATAAATTACTATCAGTAATAGTACGTACTAATCCTATATTATCAGAAGAACTAATAACTATACCAATCAATCCATCTGATATTACTATGTATCCTTCTTTATTTGCATTATTACTTATGGATATTATTAATGATGAATTAAATATACCATGTTCAAATCCTAATACTTGTTCAATATTATTCTGATCTAAAGCATTAAATTTTTTTATATTTTGATTTAATTTATTACATATACTGTGTTGCTGTTCAATTAATTTTAATTTTCTTTCAAGATTTGCTACATGACTTTGTAATATATCATTTTCTTTCTGCATATTTGTGAGTTTATTGATAGTGTCTGGTAGTTTTATACATTCATGTATGAAGCTTTTAATTGGTAATATGATATTTGGTTTACAGAAATCCATATTTTTAGTAATATAATATATACAAATACCTAGTGATATTATTCCAAAGACTAAGTATTTGTATGATGCTTTGTTTATCCTCTTTAATATAGATAATTTCAATATATTATTACTGTCCTAGACTTTTTATTATTATATCAACTCCTGTTCCTTCCTCCATATATATTTCATTTGCATATACTGCATACTTATGCTCATTCATAATATTCCTAATATAAACTGCAAATATATTTATTATACTAGGCTGCATTTCATCAGAAGACATTATATCTTTTACTTCTTGCGGTAAATCAGCTATTGTAATATTACTTACTTTTATTACAATCTTATCTTCTTGTGTAAATACTAATTGTAATTTATTACGTGTTTTAGTTTTGATAGCATTGTGTATTAATATATATAATATTCCACAAACTATATTTTCATTATAATATTTTTCTTCTACATAATCTGGTTTTTCATAAACAATTGAAAACTCTATTTTGTTCTTCTTACATATTTCAGTTAATATTGCATATAAATTAGATATATGCTTAGATTGAACCATAATATTCTGGAAAAAATTCAATCTTAAACACAATAAATCTATTCCATCCATTAAATCCTTAATGCATGTCTGTTGATTTACAGTACCATCCAATAAGTCTTCTTTTATGAATACTATATGAGTTAAACTACTTGCCAAATCATGGCATACTTTAGAGGCTAATAATCCTTCATTTTTACTTTGCGCTTGCATCATTGTTCCTTTCATCCTTTCTTTTAAATACAGTATTTCCTTCTGAGAAACATGATATATAAAATGACCCAATATTATTGAATTTATCATTTTTAAAAGCTACGTATTCGTCAGAATCGAAATAACTAATTAACATGTTTTTACTAGGAAATTTAAATATGTTACCATTTACATGTTGTAATTCAGTACTTTTTATTCCATTTGAAATAACTAATTTATTATCTTTATTCAAAGTAACATTTATATCTCCATAAATATCACTTGTATATGTGCCAACATAATTGTTAATATGTTTCATTGGTGCTAATACTTGCTTCACACTTTTTTCAAATGCTTTTGTCTTTTCTTCCACTGTTTGTTTTCTATCCAATTCTGCTTGTAACCAGTCTATTCCCTTAAAACCAAAATACAAATCCAAGAAGTTATTACACATGTATTCTGCAAATAATGTATGTGATACACCACCTAGATTGACAACACATCCTACACCTATATCATCATCAGGAGAAACGATATAGAAAGAAGCTGCACCGCATGCACCTCCCATATGGAATATTACTTTTCTAGTGTTATTCCCATTATCTCCATATTTAGTAATAAAAGTACCAATACCATATGACATATCATCTCTAGGAAATCTTTCTTTTTTAAATGTTAAATCATCATCTTTTATATTATTTAGTTCTGTTATTTTAGATGTGATTTTATTAAATGTTTTTTTAGTAACTATGGTTTTATTATTATATACTCCACCATTTAATACCATTTGTACAAATTTAGCAAAGTCATTTGCTGAAAATGATAATCCAGCAGTAGCAGGAAACACATGAAAGTATCCATCTATTTCTACTGGATAAATATTATCCATATACCTAGAATGACTTAATGATATATGTTTCGGTTTAAATGTGAATGCTGAACTAATAAAATTCCATGTAGTACTAAAAAATCCATTTTTGCTTATGTCATATTTAAATCTTGAAGCTAAATATTTCATATGACTAATTCTAGATGTTTCATATTTTAAATCAATAGCACTAGAATCATTCATATCCATTTTATCAAATAAATATTTTTTTACTAAGTCTTCATATTTCTCTCCTGTTGCTTTTTCTAAAATGCTACCTATTAATCCAAATATAACGTTTTGATATCCATAGTATTTCCTAAATACTCCTGGTTTCTGATTTAAGTATTTAAATGAATCTACTATTTTATTGCATGGGTATCCTCCAGACCATAAAGAATCAGCTGAGAAGTGTTTAAATCCAGAACAATGAGATATTAAATCCTGAATAGTTAGCTCAGAAGATAGTTCTTCACTGTGTAAAAAGAAATCTTCATCGTACTTACGGACTTTATCTTCCCATTTGATTTTACAATCATCAACTAATGCTCCAACTAAAAATGCTGTTATGTTTTTAGAAATAGAAGATACAGGAAACACAGTATTATTATCTACAAGTTTGGGATTATTGTTGGCAATAGTAGTATTACCAAATGAAACTACACATACTATTTTATCCTTTTGTGTAACTATTAAATATCCGCCTGGTATATGTGTTTTTTCTAAACCATCTTTTATTATTGGAATTATTTTATCAATTGCTTGCTGTACTCTTATTGCACTATTGTTACTTGTATTATTTTCTACTGTAGATGTACTTTGTTCTTGTACACATTTTGTATCAGATAATTTATCAGCTAATGAGCAATTAGTTGCCAACGATATTGCAAATATGGAAAAAATTAACCTATGCATATCTGATATCATTTTTTTTAAGTAGTTATTAAGAATTATCTTTTTATTATGATAACATGATATATAGTAAATTTTTGATAAATTTTATGATAGATAGTACGAAAATTACAATTTTATTATGTTTGACAATACTTGTTACTAGCATTTTAGTAATGTCTTATAATGAATACGTTAATAGATTTTCAATAATTGCTACTCAAGACAACGGAATATATATTTTCGATAAAAAAAGTGCTACATTAAACAGATGTGAAAATGGTCACTGCACAGCCATACCAACTCAGTTTCCTCAGAATCCATTATTTCAAATTGGAAGTAATAATAAATCTAATCAACAGCAATACGCTACTAATGTAACACCAAACCAAACTCAACTAATGCAAAATCCAAACATTAATCAAATACCCAGTAATGCACAAAATGTAAGCTACATTCCACAAAGTAATGGTGTTCCCCAAGTTGCTGTAGTTAACCAAGGGAATAATGTATAAGATGTATTAACTTTCGAATTATTGTTACTTAGTAATAAATGTTTGAAGAAATATAAACAATTATTTGTATTCTGCTCATTAGATTGAGACGTACTAATATATAATAACAATATTAAAATAATATATAAAATAAATAGACTTAATAATTTTAGAATTTCATTATCATATCATTTTCAATAGGTGTATATTATAATAATAAAGTAAAAGATATGTAAATTATATTATTAATATATAGCAAATCAATATAAGAAATAATTATAATTAGCAGAATATGCTAAATATATTCTGCTAAACGATCACTTATTATTGTTTAATCATGATTTGGATCATAGGATGGCATTGTATCTATAATTGCAATCAATTCCTTATACTCATCTTCTGATAGTAACACTTTGGATTTTTGATATAAGTTTTCAATATCCTGTTTCAATAATATTCTATGCACGTCGATACTTCCTACATAACAACTACCTTCATGAGCAACATTAATATATCGTACAACTCCATTTAACATATTGTTACTATAGTCTTTTATAATCTTTGAATGCATACGAATTACATTCTTCACTTCTTTGTAATATTCGTCACACTTTTGATCTATTTTTTTACAAGTATTTATCCATGCAGTAAGCAATTTTTCAACATAAATTGGCAAATCTCTCTTATTCTGTTCTACTTCTGATAAACCGTAAGAATAATCTGGAGTTGCATTTACGCTAATAATTCCGCAAGTTGCTATACACAAACTTGCAGCTAACACATTTATTTTTTTTATTCATTTTTTTCCTCTCCTTTCCTATGCTTATTCACATCAAATTCCTTCAAATACAATACTACAGTAATATTATTAAATAATA
>JAFVEL010000007.1 GCA_017475965.1 Alphaproteobacteria bacterium
ATACAACTACTGTTCATTGCTATTACACTTTGTTGTACCAAGAGCATCGGACATTAGTCCAACTGCGATACAACTACTGTTCATTGCTATTACACTTTGTTGTACCAAGAGCATCGGACATTAGTCCAAAATGTGACACAGTATTCGTCAAATCGGATGACATATATATCTTTGTTGCTTTACCATTGGCTACATCCTTCATTGCTTCTATTCCTTTTAGTTTCAATACTGTATTAGATAATTTTGTACTATTTAGTAATGCTAATCCGTCAGCTTCTGCTTGGTATACTAATAAGATAGATTTTGCTTTTCCCTCAGCTAATGCTATTTGTGAAGCCTTTTCCGCTTCAGCTGCTAATATCTTAGCTTTTTTATCTCCTTCAGCTCTTGATACTACTGCTTCCTGATGTGCCTTAGCTTCCAATACTGTTTGTCTACGTTCTCTTTCAGCCCTCATTTGACTACTCATTACTGCTTCTAGTTCTTTACTTAATATTATTTGTTTTATTTCAACTCTACTCACTTTTATTCCCCATGGGTCAGTAGCTTCATCTAATATTGCTTCCAATTTTTTATTTACCGATTCTCTCGATGTTAATAGTTGGTCTAATTCCAATTCTCCTACTAGATTTCTCAGTGTAGTAGCTGAAATATTTTGCATTCCTAATATAGCATTTTCAACTCCATAACTAAACAATTTCGGATCAAACACTCTACAAAATACTACGAAATCAATACTTACAATAACGTTATCATGTGTAATCATAGGCTGTGGTGGAAAATCAAACACTTGTTCTTTTAATGATACTTTATTTACAACGCGGTCTAATAAAGGTACCATTACGTGTAAACCAGCATCCCAAGTACATTTGTATTTACCTAGCCTTTCAACAATGTATTTCTTGGATTGCGGAACTATTTTGACAGCAGAAGCAACTCCACCAATGATTATTCCCAATAAAAATAGTATTACTGTACTCATATTAATATATAAATATTATTATCTAATAATAATACTAACATAAACTTATTCTTATTGCAAATTATACTAACTGTAATATTAAAATAATATTATGATAAAGTCTTGCGCACAGTTGGAAAGAAACAACCATAGTTTTTAACCAACATATTAATAATTTTACACTGTTAAAGAATTCTTTATTGATAATAATGTAGTTTTTATGATATTATAATGCTCCATATAATAACTATTTATTTTAAGATATTTAAATATATTTAACATATACTTTAAGCAAAAATGACATTTAACTAATAATTTACAAAAATAAGGATTATTACATGATTTAGAAAAGCTAGAAAAATCTAAACAATATGAATCATCTTTGTCACGAATGAAACTACCTAACTCGGATGTATATTAGTTATTAAAAAAAAATCCAATGATGTTTTTAAATTCCCCAATACTGATTTCACATTGTGTTATATTTCCTGTAAAATTTTATTATTTGTCCCACCAAAATCATTTAACAGTTTCATTTGTTTGTCAATAAAAGTACATAACTTAGCTAAATCATTCTCAACTGATTCAGCATATTTATATA
Organism: Alphaproteobacteria bacterium; assembly: GCA_017475965.1. GTDB lineage: Bacteria > Pseudomonadota > Alphaproteobacteria > RUG11792 > RUG11792 > RUG11792. The sequence goes on from JAFVEL010000007.1 coordinate 1,563, forward strand.
TATTGTCTCCAGCATTATCACCACCAAAATATTCCCAGAAATGCCCTGCATCATTTAATGCAGAAATAATATGCTGCTGGTTATTATTCATAGCTTCTATATTACTGTGTGTGCTTACCACTAATGTACAGCAAATAACTAAAATTTAAATAAGCTTTTTTTCACAACACTTCTGAAAAAATATACTCTCCTACTTTAATTATAGAATTATAAAATTAAATAATGGTTAACATTAAAAAGTTTTTTATTGTCACATTTAATATATGTAGATGGTAGTAAAGATATATTTAAACCCTAATAGTTAATTAGGAATACTAGTGTAACCAACTGCCGCTCTCTTCTCATTATCAGTTAGGAATGATGCTTCATTTACTTTCTTCCATTCTGTTTCTCTTCTATCAGATAATGCTTGTACTGAATCCAAATCATATTCCAATTTTAAATCAGTATTGAATATTTGTTTAATCCAACTAGATAAAGAATCAGTGAATATATTTAATAATGGAATTACTGTCTCTTCCCAGAAATTATATCTAGCTTCCTTATAATTAGAAAAAGTTGCAGAATTCATTATTCCTATTAGTATTGGTGGTACTCCAAATGCCAATGCTATCTCCTTAGCTGCTAATTCTTTGCCAGCAGTAAAATCTAAATCCTTTGGAGATAATCCCATTTCCTTCCATTGAAAATCTCCTTCTAATAATAGGATTTTTCCAGCATTTCTTCCTCCCTCGTATAGTGTTTTCAAAGCGTGTTTTAATTCATTTCTCTTATTGGAATCTATTGAATGCTTATACATTAGTGCTCCAGATGGTCTTCCTCCATTCTGCAAGAATGATGTATTTTGTAATGCTATTGCATTATGTTGTTGTATTGAACTCATGGAGACTTCTATTGGACTCATTCCATACCAATCATCAATTGGATTGAATAACTTTATATGTAACACATCGGAGTTGCCAGTTTCACTATCAACTGGAAAAAATTTCTTACTATTTCCGACAGAATACTCATATCCATTGGGAATTGCATCTTTTCCAGGGATTACTTTAACTCTATCTGGTCTCAATGTATAAATCTCCTTGGGATTTGATTCTGAATCTCTAATAACTGCCATATAGCAATTACCAGAAAGTAGTAAATAAGATACAGCTTCTTCAATGAAAGTATTTTTTGAATGTAGAGCATTAGGTTTGTTAATAATATCCAATATTTCATGCTTGTATATTATATCATCAACTTCTTTATTTCCTTTGATTGATTTTAATATCCAATCTACTGAAGATATTGCTCTAGATATTAATGTTATACATCGGAATACTATTACATTCTTTTTATATCCTGTATTTGACAAATCACTATAACTAAATGATGATTTGGTATTCACTGTTTTATATGAAATCAAATCAGATTGATATTCATTATTACTAAAGTAATTTTTAAATATTTTATTAAACATAATTTAAATTAAAACTCCAATTCCCTCGTACTTTCAGTATTACATGTGTACATAGGATCTTTATAAAAGAAAAAAAGCCCATAAAATTTTAATTATATTATTATATTTGACACTTTAGAATTACGTAAATAAGTTTAACATACTGTAGTAATTTGTATTAAAATTGAGTTATAATTAACGTATTAAATATATTATGAATCTCTTTATTACAGGTACAGATACAGATTCTGGTAAAACAACAGTTTCATCTTGGATTTGTTCACACGTAAAAACTAAGTATTGGAAAATAATACAAACTGGAGATGATTCAGATTCCAATACTGTGAAATATTTTGCACCAAATACTGAAATAATACCTGAAATTTATAAATTAAAAGCACCATTGTCCGCATATGATGCATCAAAACTAGAAAATACTATCATAAATACTAATAAATTTAATATAAGTGAAGATAAAATAATTATAGAGGGTGCAGGTGGTATTTTTGTTCCAATTACTGATAATTATTTAATGATAGATGCAATTAAAAATACAAACTCAAAAGCATTAATAGTTTCCCGTTCTAAACTTGGAATGATAAATCACATATTATTAACAGTATTTGCATTAAGAGCAAAAGAAATTCCAATTATAGGAATAGTAATAAGTGGTAATGTAGAGAATAATATAAAACAAACTATTGAGTTGTTTTCTAAAACTAAAGTATTAGCAATTTTACCAGAAAGTAATAACTTAATAGAAACGTTTAATAATATTAAGGTACCACAAGAAATTATGGAGGTTTTATTATGATTTGGAGACCATTTACACAAGAAAAAACAACTCCAGAAGCAATAAAAATTATAAAAGGGGATGGATTATATCTTTATACTAAAAATGGTACTAGATATGCAGATATGATTTCTAGTTGGTGGGTTAATATACATGGACATGCAAATAAAGAAATAGCAGATGCTATATCAGAACAAGCTCACAAGTTGGAACAAGTAATATTTACTGCATTTTGTCATGAACCCGCAGAAAAATTAGTTGACAATTTAAAAACGGTTTTACCAAAAAGTTTAAATAAATTTTTCTTTTCTGACAATGGTTCCACTTCAGTAGAAGTAGCTTTAAAAATGGCATATCAGTTCTTCAAGAATCAAGGAAATCCTGATAGAAAAATATATCTTCATCTTGAAGGTTCGTATCATGGTGATACATATGGTGCCATGAGTGTTTCCGGAAAGAATTCTATTTATCATTTTAATTTTGCTGATTTCTTTTTTGATACTATTACTATTTCAGTACCAGAATTTTATGAAGATATTGAAAATATACAACAACAAGAAGATGATATTATTAAAGACTTAGAACGAAGACTTGATTCTGTAGGAAATAATGTATGTGCACTAATAGTAGAACCGTTATTGCAAGGTGCAAGAGGTATGATATTATATCGTCCTGAATTTTTAGAAAAACTAATTAAAACTGTAAGACATTTTAATATACTAGTAATATTTGATGAAGTTATGACTGGTTTTTACAGAACTGGTAAATTCTTTGCTATGGATTACTTGAATAATGATTCAACTCCAGATTTAATATGTATATCTAAGGCGTTAACTGGTGGATTTTTACCATTATCATTAACTATTACTACTGAACAAATTTATAATACTTTTTTATCAGATGATTTTAGTAAATCATTCATTCATGGTCATTCTTATACTGGTAATCCAATCGCCTGTGCAGCTGCCTGTAAATCATTTGAAATATTAACAAGAAAAGAAACAATTAATAATATTAAAAATATTGAAACAATGCATAAAAACGCTATAATAGATGGAGTGAATAAAAGAAGAAGTATTGGAGTAATGACTGCTTTTGATTTGCAATCGACACAAGAAGCCAATAGAATAACTAATGAATTGTTTAAACAAGGAATATTTATTCGTCCATTAGGAAAAACAATATATTTGCTTCCACCTTATTGTATTACTGAAGATGAACTAAATGATGTATATAAAAGAATAAAGCAGTTGATATAATATTATAATTTTAGGTTGTATATAATAATGTGAAGGATTTTTCTAGTATGTGAATTATATACTTAGTCAGAGATGTATATAATATATATTTATAAAACAATGCACATACAACTCACAGGAAGTGTTATTGTATAACAAATTATAAAATAAGTATACTAAGCTAATTAATAAATTTAATAAGGTATTTTATAAATGTCATAACAAATAGTCACTATGATATTTAATTTAGTGTAAAGCATTCATTAATGGATTTATAGTTTAATTGTAGAGTAAACTATGTTATATTTTATAATTATTAGTTTATCGAATTAGATAACACATGTTTTATACAATACAATTTTCCTTTACATTATTATAACAAATCATTTGATATTAACAATGTTTGTTTTGCCAATCAAGTACTTGTTGCATATTTTTATTGATAATACTTGTCATTGCTTCATCAACAATATTTGGTTCGTATTTTTTTATAGTATTACGGATTATTTGTAATAAGTTTGATGGTATACGAATTATTGTAAAGTGATTAATATTATGATTAATATACTTGTGATTAAGAATACAATACTCATTTATATTATTGCATAAATCCTTAATACGTTCCTTATCGGATTTTTGACTGTATGGAGTAGTATCGTAATTTTTGTCATCTAACATATTTCTAATAATAGAATCAATGCCATTTTGTAATATCTTAATATTGTCATTAGATATTAAATTATTATCATCAATGTTTGATTTATTTTGTAATGTTGTTTCAATATTATCATGAAAAATTAAATTAACACTGTTATTTACAGTACTTTTTTCATTTAAAGAGGATTGATTATAATTTTCAATTGAGCTTAAAGAACTACTTCTGCTTCCAATACTACAATTTAAAATACTATTTACATGATTATTACCAAATATTTCATTAATTTTACATGATGTATTAATGCTAAATACGTCATCACTTGAGTAATTACTTTTCACACGTATATGATGATTATTATGGTTAACTATATTATTAAAGTAACCATTAATCCATGCTTTACTGAAATTACTATACCCAATTATATTATCACATGAAACATTATAATCTTGACTATCACTGATAGAAACATTATTTAAATTCTGAGATTTTATAGAATTGAAATCATCTGTATTATTGTGACAATCACAAGCATTTTGACAATTAACAGCTTGAACATTACTTATACTCAAAATAATAATATTAAACAAAATAAATTTTATAGAATGATTTGAAAACATAGTTAATTAATTCATAATGTCTTAAAATATTTATACAAATTTACATGGTATCAGTCAATATGTTTTCTTATTAATCCCAAATTGTTAATCAAAAAGAAAGAACGGTAAATATAACCGTTCTTAATACTATATAATATTTAACTTTTATTTTTTTTCTACTCTTGGTAGTATAGAAATATGTAATTCCTTTAATTGAGCTGGAGTTACTTCACTTGGAGATCCCATCATTAAATCTTGTGCTTTCTGATTGAATGGGAATGCTATTACTTCTCTTATATTTTCAGTTTGTGCTAGTAACATTACCATACGGTCTATACCAGGAGCACATCCTCCGTGTGGTGGAGCACCGTATTTAAATGCCTTTATCATGGCTCTAAACTTATCTTCTACATGACTCTTGTTATACCCAGCAATTTCAAATGCTTTATACATTATTTCTGGCACATGGTTTCTAATAGCTCCACTAGATAACTCTATTCCATTGCATACTATATCATATTGATATGCCTTAATCTCTAATGGATTCATAGTATTCAGTGCTTCTAATCCTCCTTGTGGCATTGAAAATGGATTATGAGAGAATATTATTTGCTTTGTTTCTTCATCATATTCAAACATTGGGAAATCTACTACCCAACAGAATTTATATGACTTTTCATCTGTTAATTCTAATATGTTACCTAGATGAGTTCTAACATGATGAGCAATAGTATTAGCATCTTTATGACAAATAAAGAATACTATATCTCCTGGTTTCATTTTATTAATAACTGCAATGTCATGTAATTCATTTTCATTTAGGAATTTTACTATAGGGCCTTTGTATTCATTTTCAGACATCATAGTTATGTACCCTATACCAGGTAATCCCAAATGTTTAGCCCATTCATTTAATTTATCGAAGAAACTTCTAGGTTGTGATGAACATCCAGGAACATTTATACTACGTACTAATTGACCATTACTTATGTTTTCCTTAAATGCAGTAAAATTAGACTTAGCAAATAAATCAGTTAAATCTTCAATCATTAGCGGATTTCTTAAATCTGGTTTATCACATCCGTAATGTAACATAGCATCAGCATAAGTAATTCTAGTAAATGGATATTCTGATACTGTAAATCCTTCTGGTGCAAATTTTGTGAATGTATTATATATTACTGGTTCTATAGCAGTAAATATATCTTCTTGTGATACGAAACTCATTTCCATATCCAATTGGTAGAATTCTCCAGGAGACCTGTCTGCTCTTGAATCCTCATCTCTGAAGCAAGGAGCTATTTGGAAATACTTATCAAATCCAGATACCATTAATAATTGCTTGAATTGCTGAGGAGCTTGAGGTAATGCATAGAACTTACCATAGTGCACTCTACTTGGTACTAAATAGTCTCTAGCTCCTTCTGGAGACGATGCTGTTAATATAGGAGTTTGTATTTCCAAGAATCCTCTACTTGTCATTTCTTGTCTTATATAAGATATTATTTTAGATCTAAGAACAATATTTTCATGATTCTTTCTTTTTCTTAAATCCAAATACCGATATGTTAATCTTATATCTTCCGGAAACTTATCTTCTCCTTCTACTTCCTTTACTGATAATGGTAGTTCAAGTTCTGGTGCAGATAATACTCCCAATTTATCTACTTGTATTTCAATTTCTCCTGTTTTCATTTTTGAATTAATTGTGTCTTCTGACCTTTTTATTACTTCACCATCAATACTAATTATTGTTTCTAATTTCAATTGTTTTGCTATTTTAAATACAGAATCAGTTTGTTTTATAGCACATTGAGTAATTCCATAGTGATCTCGTAAATCTATAAATAATAAACCACCATGGTCTCTCATAGTATCTATAAATCCAGCTAATTTTACTTTTTCTCCAATATTATTTATTGATAAATCTCCACAAGTATGCGTTCTTAAGTATGTTTTATTATTACAATACTGTGTCATTTCTGTTAAATTATAATACACCTCTATTTATATAATACCATTTTTATATAAATTGTAGAATGCATGTCTATATGAATCACAGAATACATGTTTATATGAATTGTAAAATACATATATGAATAAATTGTAGAATGTATCTATAAAATAAACATTTATGTGATATTGTGAAAGGTATACTTTATATGAATTGTAGGTTATATTAATTAATAATCTGTTACTCCGCTTTGCTACATAGTACACTCTCTTTATCTATTTTATTACTTTCTCTCTAGCTCTTATCTTCTCTTTTACTTCATCATTACTTGATAAATTCATCCATAAATATTGGGCTCCATTTATTCCTTTATCCTTAATATACAAATAAAATATTTAAAAACATTACAAAAATATGTAGATATGGAAATTTTGACTAGCAAGTTTAGAAAACATATAAAATACTTAAATAGTAACATAGACAATTTAAATAATAACTTAATATATACAAAAAAAAATAATAAATTACTCATGACAACAATTGTAAAACTATACAATAATTCCTAATATTAGTTTTCAGATAGCGATGTTATTATAAATTTTTGATAATTTACATATAAATATGAGATGTGTTTGGTATTTAATTGCATCATTACAAGCCATTTAATAAATATAAATATCTCTAATAATAAACCATAGTATTAAAATGTACACATTACTATTTCATTTCTACATACATTGTAAAATAACAGTATAGAAATTTTCGTAATATTATGATATACTATAATTAAGTATGACAGTTATAGTAATAAATATAGAGTGAACAATGATTGATCCAATGGCGTCGTTTGAAGTAAAGACGCTGATACCTTTAAAATTATTTGGTATAGATGTTTCTATTACTAATTCATCTTTATACATGATACTAGTAGTAATATTAATATGTGTTTTATTCTTTATAGGAACATCTGATAAATCAATAATACCAGGTAAGTTGAGGTATTGTTTGGAGAAGTTGTTCGGTTTTGTAAATGGAATCATTGATAGTAATGTAAGTGAAAAAGGATCACAGTTATTTCCATATATATTATCTTTATTCTTATTTATAGCAATAGGAAATATGGTTGGATTATTACCATATGCTTTTTCATTCACTAGTCAACTAGTCGTTACATTGTGTATGGCTTGTTTAGTATTCATAACTTCAATAATTGTTGGAATTTACAATCAAGGAGTGCATTATTTAAAACATTTCTGTCCAGATGGAATACCATTATATATAGCACCATTCTTTACCATAATAGAACTAATGTCGTTTGCTTTTAGACCAGTTAGTTTGGGTATTAGGTTATTTGCTAATATGGTATCTGGTCACATAATGATTAAAGTTATGGCGAGTTTTGCAGTATCATTAGCGGGAACATCAATACTAGCTGGAGTTGCAGTAATTCCAGTGATTGTAAATGTATTATTGAATGTATTTAAATTAGTGGTGTGTGTTTTACAAGCGTATGTATTTGCAGTATTATCATGTATATATTTATCAGAATCATTAACTACTGAACATAAAGAAGAAAGGAGAAATTAAAATGGATGTAGAAGTAGCGAGATTAATAGGAGCAGGAATAGCCGTTTTACCATTATTTGGAGTAGGATTGGGATTAGGTAAGCTATTTGCTTCATTAACTGAATCTATAGCTCGTAATCCATCAGCTTCCAGTGATTTAAAATCAAATGGTATATTATCATTTGCTTTGATAGAATCTATAGCATTGTTATCTTTCGTTGTAGCTATGATTATATTATTTGCAGTATAATGTAAAATGGTTTTTTAGGAATAATTAACATGGTACCACAACTTGATACTAGTTTTTATATATCACAAATATTTTGGATTGTAGTCTGCTTGCTAGTCTTGGTAATTGCTTTTAAGAAAGTATTTATTCCAAGAATGAATAAATTAGTAGAGAAAAGATCGGAATATATAAAATCATTAGAGAAAAATATTAAAGATTTAGAGAAGCAAGTGGATGAATTATCCAATAAATTACAATTAGTACAAGACAAAAAGATAATAGAAACAAATAAAATAATAGAAAAAGCACAGTATCAATGTGATGTATTATTGGACCAAACTAATAGAGAATTGCAAACTGAAAATGAAATAGCCATTAAGCAATCTAGAAAAGAAGCTGATACAATAATTAGAAACTTAGACAAAACTTTGAATGAGCAAATAGATAACGTTGCTCAAGAGCTATTTGATAAGATGTTTCAGAATAAAAATGGTGAAGACAAATGAACATATTTCAAGATATTCACACATATTTAATTATTAGTTTCGTATTAATGCTTTATATTTTGTATAAGTATGCTTATAGAACAGCTGATAATGCTATATCAAGTGGTATTAATGAAATCAAAAATGAAATAGATCAATTACATAATAAGAAAAAGTCCTTATCTGACCAAATTGATGAGCTAAATTCCAGTATATTAAATGAAGATAAGGATATGGAGAAAGCAATTGCTAATGCACAAGCTACCGCTGAACAAATAATTAATAATAGAAATGTAGAAATTCAAAATATTATAAATGAAAAAAGAGAAATAAATACTTATAATTACAAAAAACTTGAAGATGATATTAATTCGAGAATAAGACAGAAATTAACTAATTTAATAGTACAGAAAGTAATTGATAAAATAAACACAGTTGATGATGTTAAAAATTTTCAAATAATAAATTTACAGAGGTCAATTGATATGCTGAAGAGTTTTACTACTACAGATAGTAACAAATGACAAAAAGACAATTCATTTGTAATTCGTGTGGGAATGTGTATTCCAGATGGATGGGACAATGTGAAGTATGCAAGTCTTGGAATAGTATAATAGAACAAATATTAGAAGACAATAATAATAAATCAATTAAGCACGAAATAAAAGTGCTGGACGACTTTTTCGTATCTGCAAATAATACTAATAATAATATTATATCCAATAGACATAAAACTAAATTAGAAGAGGTAAATAGAGTATTAGGTGGAGGACTAGTAGATAGTTCTGTAATATTACTTGGAGGGGCTCCTGGAGTTGGCAAATCTACTTTATTATTGCAGATATTATCTGGTATTGATGGAATAGAACATTATATATACGTTTCAGCTGAAGAATCAATTGGTCAAGTATTATTAAGAGCTCAAAGACTATCAATTAGTAACGATAATTTAAAAATAGCGTCTGCTTCTTGTATAGAACAAATATTAGAAGCATTAAAATCAACACAATCAAATAGTATAGTAATAATAGACTCTATTCAAACTGTGTATTCTAATACTATTGTTTCTCCTCCTGGAAGCATTGCTCAAGTGAAATACTGCACTTCTGAACTAGTAAATTTTGCTAAATCGAAAAGAATAATATTAATAATAGTTGGTCATGTTACTAAGGATGGTATAATAGCTGGTCCCAAGACATTAGAGCACATGGTAGATGTTGTACTAAGTTTTGAAGGAGATAAAACTAGTGGATATCGAATATTGAGAGGAGAAAAGAATAGATTTGGCGCAGTTGATGAAATAGGAGTATTTACCATCAATAATAATGGATTACAGGAAGTTTTAAATCCTTCGTCTTTATTTTTATCAGATCATTCGGAACAAGTAAGTGGAATATCAGTATTTTCTGGTATAGAGGGAACTAGACCCATCTTAATGGAAGTACAAGCATTAGTTTCAGTTAGTGGACTACAAATACCAAAACGATCATCAGTGGGATTTGATTTCAATAGATTAGCATTAATAATAGCAGTACTTACAAATAAATGCAGAGTAAGTTTTGCTACTAAAGACATATTTGTAAATATAGCTGGAGGAATGAAAATATCAGAGACAGCAGCTGATTTAGCAGTAGCAGCAGCTATATTATCTTCAACAATAAAATGTCCACTACCAAGCAGTACAGTATTTTTTGGAGAAATTAGTCTGTCAGGAGACATAAGACCAGCAAATATGGCATTCACTAGACTAAAAGAAGCTACCAAGTTGGGATTTAAAAATGCATATTGTTCTAGTAAAACGGAAAATATATTATCTAATAATATAGGAATAAATATTACTACTATAAAATCAATAAAAGAGTTATCCAAATTAATATATAATAATAAAAAACTAATGGAAGAATAGCTATTTTTATGTTAATGTGTAATAGTAAATAATTTTCAATACATGTGCATTCTATAGAAACAATATTGTTTACGAAAAACCTATTAATATAAAATGCACTGTAATTGTATATACCATTAATTTATCATATATAAACAGTTTGCAACTTCTGTTAATAAAATTGTACAATATTCTTTTATCTTTGCAGGCATTGCATCACAACTCTTCAACAAGGATTGTATATTTGTATTAAGTTTATGTTTGAGCTGATTTATTTCGTTAGTAGCTTTTGTTAGTTTATCATTATACTTTTCATTTACTTGTGTAATCGCTTGTTGATATTTCTGATATTCTAAATCAATCGCTTTTTGATACTCAGTATTATATTTCTTATAATCTTCTATCAAAAGTATTAATGATTTTACATTAATTTCAGCTGCATCAAAATTACGATAAAATTGTTCATTATTTTCTTTATAATATTTTTTATTATTATGTGTTTCAGTTACAAGCTCAATATTTCGTAATCTCATATCAATTCTATCTAACAAATTTACTACATTTTGAATTGGATCAAGATTACATGAATTAATATTTGAACTTGCATTACTATAATTACTAGTAGACAAACATAATACAGTGAATAATATCTTTAGTTCTTTATTCATAGTCATTTTCTCCTTTTCTATAATTATTTAAATCAAATTCCTTCAAATACAATACTACAGTAATATTCTTAAATAATAGTTAATATCAAAAAAAAAAAAAA
>JAFVEL010000037.1 GCA_017475965.1 Alphaproteobacteria bacterium
CCTTACATCTTTCATACTATCATATAACTCAAATCTATGTCAACTACTTTTTTTCATCTTGAAAAAATGTTTATCCATTACTATTTGTAAACGCCTCTGTAAAATCTGCTAATGCATCAACTTTCTTTTCTAAAGTTTGAGGTTCAGTTCCGGTTATCTCATAACAATGAAATACAATATATAGCATAAAATTTAAAAGAGTTAAATACCAAAAAAGAAATAACTAAATTTATTAAGAAATATTCACAATTATAGAAATTATTACAAGATTCAAGAAAAACAATAAACCAATTAATGAGAAATTATCTGATTATTTATTAGTTAATAGTGAATCCGTATCATAATATTCTAAAACCAGAATTGTATCAAACTCAGGAACAACAGAATATTAGATGTTTAAATATACTAACTCTGGAAACAATAATTAATATAAAGTAAATGATTTAATAACAATATACTAATAAATACATAAATGATGTTAATTATCCTTTATATTTTTGTTAAAAAAAATTACTACATTACTTATTTAACTTAGTATCATGAACCAACCAGTACAATTAGTTTCTTATTACAAAATAATTACTTCGTAATAACACTACTTACAATGTAAGTATGTAATATATTTATATATATAAATCGATTATACCAAAATATATTATTATAGTTCTTAATAATTGATACAATATCTAGAATCATATTACACAAAATAATTATTCAAATTAGTACAATGTTAAACATGCATTAATTCAAGAGTTATTTTATTCATGGCATTTTCTTAAGCATTATTTCCAGTTTGGAAATCTGCTTGAAACTTTTTTGTATTTTTCTCACATCTGGATTCAAACCCAATATTGCTTTTACCAACTAAAATATCTTTAAATTCTTCATGCATCTGCTCTAGCTTTTTCTTCGTTAATATTATTCTGAAGTATTAAGTAACTATAATAATCAACAAAGTATTTGAATTTACCAACATCATTCCAATTATTGTTACGAATATTGGTATCTCTAACATTTAGATTTAGAGTTAGATAATAATGTTGAATATATCGCACAATTCTCCACAAAATAATATCAAATGCATGAATTAATTGTTTAGTACCTTGTTTCCAGAAATTATTCTTAAACTGTATTATATTATTTGTTAATTATTGCATTATATCAATATAATTATTTTTATTATCATTAATAATAGCATTTTGATTTGCAAGACGTTGCAATATGCTATATTGTGCTATATTAGCAACACTAACATTACATATATCTTCATTTTTGAAAAATATAAGGAACGAGTTGATTATTATTGTTATGATTCATTTGTAGGTTAGCTTCTTCATTATTATTTGGAAACATATTCACAGCAAAACTACCATTAATATAACTAATAGATAAAGCAATTAATAATAGTGCTTTGTAAAAATAATCCATATAAATATTCTTATTTAACTCCTTATTTTTATTTTAATATATATTTGCAATAATGTTTTTTATATATACAATAATTATTTAAAATATTAATATTTTTATAAATAAATTATACAGTTATTTAAAATAGTTGGTATAGAATGGCATAGTGTATAGCATTTGTCCGGTTTTATAAAATGCTGCTCAAATTGCAAAAATAAAATTATTATATGAGATTTTAATGAAGTAATTATTTCAATATTGTTCATTTTTATATATTTCTTCTTGAAAGTTAATGTTAACTATTGTACAGCAATTTATATATTGCAAAATATCCTTTAGGATAATAGATGTTTTAATCTATGTGATTTAGATAATTAAAATTTGGATCCATTTAAATACCTAGAAGAACCAACTAATAGAAAAATTTAGATGAGAGTTATAGAATATGTTAATTTATTAGCAATATGATAGATATTGACACCAGTGAAGATTCTGAACTTGAACTAACGCTATACTAAAACCTACTTTAAGTGTTAATGTTACACCGAACTCAACATATTAAAATATAACTTTAATATTACCATAAATTAGTAAAATTTTATTCCAATAGAATTTGCAGAAAGCAACAAATCAAATAATTAAGAAAATATCTACAGATGATATATACCAGTTAACAATGAACGAAAAAATGGTATATTTCTCATGCACAAGTATTAAAATAACCATTTAGTAAACAAGTTGTACCTGGAATTAACTACGGTGGTTTTACAAAATTCGCTGAGGTAAAAATCTGTGTTGTACAATAATTCTATTAATTCTAATACTGTCAATTTGGTTTTTAGAGTTATTAGTACTTTTAAATATAAATAAACTTTTGTTTAATGTGTTTTTAGATACATTAGTCTTCATGCTTTTAGATTTGCTTTCGTAATTCAAATCATATTTAAACATATTTATATCTTTTTTTACAATTTGATATTAAATTTAGTTGAACTCTTATGACAATGTAAATTTTTTTAATTGGTAGTGCTAAAATTAAAGTGTATTTATAATTTGTAATTACATACCAGCATACTTGTACAATAGTATATTATACAAATATTTTCTAATTGCATAAAATAAGAAATTTTAACTTTGGCTATTCAATTATAAACAAATTTATAAACTGCTTATATGCGTTATTTATGTTATGGTTTAAAAAAAAGTATAGCATGTGTTTTATATTATAATGTTATCTAATATCTTAATTACTTTAAATAATCTAGTATTGTAGCACGAAATAGGATAAAATAAGAATAGTAATTTTGTTTCCACAATGAATGAATCATACTGATTTCATACAAAATGATGAATATAATACTCTAATACATTTTTGTTTAGATATTCCAATTGCATTTGCTATTTGGGAAAACCAAAGTGACACAGTATTGATATCATCAAAAATGCAATCCATAATAAGAGCCGATTCTTTGTTATTGTATTCTCTGGATTTTGTTAAATCAATAAAATCAATATTTGGAAACTTTTTGTATGATGCAGTCTATAAAATATCTAATAACCAATTTTCAAATAGTAAATATTCGACGACGTTTAAGACAGTTTATAATAAGATATACTCTTTAATATTACACTATAATATAAAATCACAAATATATATGTTTACTGCACTGGATGTTACACACAATAATAATGTTATCGATAATAATACACAATCAAATGAAGTCAAAATACTAAATGAAATACTTGACAAAATACCCTTATTTGTGTGGAGAAGAAGTAAAAATGCAAAAATTACATATAACAATAAATATTGTACAAATAATTTAGGAAATAAATTAAATGATTTAGATATACTAAAGAATAATAATATTAATACAAATACTAAAATTACATTAAACATAAAGGGAGAAAATAGAGACTTAAATATTAATGAGTATTTTTCAGTATATGGTAATAATCAAATAATAGGAATAGCAAATGATATTACTAATTTAAATAATTTAAATAATATTGAGCAAGAATTAAATGAATATAAAACCAGTGCGGAGACAGTAATTAATAATATTAATTGTGGTATAGCATTATTTAATGGTAATATGAAATTATTACTTATTAATGATTATGCTAAGAATTTATTTAATTTATCAAATATTAATATATATTCCAAATCATACAGTGAAATAGTTGATTACATATTGTCAAATGAACTAATTATCAGTAATTTGTCAAATACCATTTTTCGTAATAGATTACTAGAGATAGTTTCCACTGTGAAAAATGCACCAATAGAAAAACATATATCAATGAACAGTCATGAGAATATAAATGTCAAAATAATTCCCAATGGTAAAAACAATATATTGTTTATATTTTCTGATAATTCATTTTCAGTAGATATGGCTAGAAATATTAATTCAGTAAAACAAATATATAATAAAGTAATAAATAATATATCTGATGGTATTATTATATTTGGACCTGATAATAAAATCAAACTTTATAACGATATAGTAAAGAATATTTTTGATATTGAAAAAGA
The DNA here is from genome assembly GCA_017475965.1 of Alphaproteobacteria bacterium. GTDB lineage: Bacteria > Pseudomonadota > Alphaproteobacteria > RUG11792 > RUG11792 > RUG11792. The sequence goes on from JAFVEL010000037.1 coordinate 3,947, forward strand.
GAATATTGATAACTTAAATATAAAAGATTTTTTTGAATTACTTACTGATTTATTTAATAATACTAAATATTTAGAACAATTTGTAAATAAATTATTTAATAATGCTACTCAAAGAACTAGTTATTCTGAAGTAATGAATTTATTAAATAAAAAGATTATAGACTATACATATATTCCTATACATGATGGATTAAGTTTAATAGTATTAAAAGATATATCTAATTATAAATCAATGGAAATTTCATTAAAAACAGCATCTGATAAAATAAATCATGCACTAGAATTAAAAAATAACTTAATAAGTACTATTTCAGATGAATATTGTGCTCCATTAGATACAATAAGTAGTTTTGCTGAAATTCTAAACAATAAATACTTCGGAGAATTAAATGATAAGCAACAGGAATACTGTAATGGCATTATTAAGACTTCCAATCATTTAAAAGATATATCTGAGATGGTTAGTTACATAACTAGAATTCAAACAGAGCAAATAAAATTAAACTTAACTGAAGTTAATGTATCATCATTTATAAAAACTAATGTTGAACAATTCAGAAATTTTGGCAAGAATGTAAAAATACTAGTAACTGGTAATAATAATTCATTAAAAGCATATGTAGATAAAAACATAGTAAACCGAATTATATATTATGCAATATCTCAAGCAGTATGTATGGTTGAGGATAATGGTATTATTCAAATTGAATCATCAATATATGAAAGTGATAATAAATACTTTGTAATTACTATAAGTGACAATGGATATGGCTTAAGTACTGAGGATGTCATTTTATATAATAGATATTTATCTTCTAATGTGAATATAGGAGAAATAAAAACTATGGATTTAAGATATGCAGTACTACATCATATGGCACATTTTCATAACGGTAGAATATCGCTTGAATCTCAAGAAAATAACGGAACAAGAATCAAAATAATATTACAAATAAATCAATTTAATCATTAATTTACACTAGTATTAATTTAACATATATTATATTATATAATGCTAATTATTAGCACATTAGTAAAATTTTTGTCTATTGGATTTTGTGTTTTGCACTGGATATAGTATAATAAATGTGAAAGTGGTAGTAATTATTAAAATCAGGAAATCATGGTAATTGAAAATAAAAAACATGAAAAATATTGTATTGATATAAATTTTAATTAGTTTTTGATTAAATATTAAACAACATAATAATACGCTTCCA
>JAFVEL010000038.1 GCA_017475965.1 Alphaproteobacteria bacterium
CCTTACATCTTTCATACTATCATATAACTCAAATCTATGTCAACTACTTTTTTTCATCTTGAAAAAATGTTTATCCATTACTATTTGTAAACGCCTCTGTAAAATCTGCTAATGCATCAACTTTCTTTTCTAAAGTTTGAGATGTATTTTTATTTCTATCTTGTTCTTCATTTAGTTGTTGTTCTTCAGCATTGACTTGTTTTTCACCTTGATTTTCAAGTTGTTGTTGATTTTCATTCGTTATCATTTCTTCATTGTGTATTTCTCCAATTTGACCTCCATCTGGTTGTTGTGGTTCTACACTTGGTACTTGTCCTTCATTTATTTGTTTTTCTGCAAGTATTTGTTGATTTTCATCTTGTACTTGTTCTTCTGTAGGTGGTGTGTGCCCTTCAACAATTTGTTGTGGTACTTCACCTTGTGGTTGTTCTGCACTTTGGTCACCAGGCTGTTCAGTTCCTTCAACACTTGGTTGTACTTCATTTTGTACTTGTTCTTCAGTTTGTGTTAGTTGCTTTTCAGTTTGTGCTGTTTCTGCAATAGGTTGTTGTTCTTCAACATTTGTTTGATTTTTACCTGGATTTTCTAGTTGTTCTTCTACAGGTTGTGCCTGTCCTTCAATATTTGGTTGCGCTTCATTTTGTTCTTCCACTTGCGCTAATTCTTCAACATTTGGTTGCTCTTCATTTTGAGTATCAGGTTGTTGTTGATTTGCACCTTGTACTTGTTCATCAAGCTGGTTTACTTCATTATCCTGTAGATTAAGCTCAGTGTCATTGAATACTCCATTAGCATCTTGTTCAAATGCTTCTTCGTCACCTAGGAAGGATTCTTCATCTCCATATTCTCCATATTGTTCGAAGTCTTTATCTTGTATATCATAACCTAATGCTTCTTCTTCATTGTACTGTTGTGCTTCATTTTGTAAGTCTAAATTTGATCCATCTTCAACGTTTTGTAATTCTGGGATCTGTTGATTGACATCTTGTTCTTGTGGGTTTTGTTCTTCAGTTAATTGATTATCTCCTTCTCCACTTTCTGCTACCTCTTGTTGTGCCTGTTCATTATCTGTTGTTACGGTTGCGTTTTGCATGCTAACATCTTCAGCTGGTTGCTCTTGTATTTGAGCGATATTCTGCTCTGGTACTACATTAGTAGATACATTTTGATCTATTGCTTGTGCTGGTACTTCTACAGGTTGTTCAGTTGTTGGTTCTACTACAACAGCTGTTTCTCCATTATTAGTTACAACTTGAGCACCTTCTTGTGCTGGCTCTACAGTAGGGGTTACAACTTGAGTACCTTCTTGTACTGGTTCTACAACAGGGGGTGCAATTTGAGCACCTTCTTGTACTGGTACTACATTAGTAGGTACAGTTTGATCTGTTGCTTGTACTGGTACTTCTACAGGTTGTTCAGTTGCTGGTTCTACTACAACAGCTGTTTCTCCATTATTAGTTACAACTTGAGCACCTTCTTGTGCTGGCTCTACAGTAGGGGTTACAACTTGAGTGCCTTCTGTTCCTGGTACTACATTAGTAGATACATTTTGATTTATTGCTTGTACTGGTACTTCTACAGATTGTCCAGTTGTTGGTTCTACTACAGCAGCTGTTTCTCCATTATTAGTTACAACTTGAGCACCTTCTTGTGCTGGCTCTACAGTAGGGGTTACAACTTGAGTACCTTCTTGTACTGGTTCTACAACAGGGGGTGCAATTTGAGCACCTTCTTGTGCTGGCTCTACAGTAGGGGTTACAACTTGAGTGCCTTCTGTTCCTGGTACTACATTAGTAGATACATTTTGATCTATTGCTTGTGCTGGTACTTCTACAGGTTGTTCAGCTAATTGGCCTAGCACTACTGGTGCCACAGTAGGAGTTATAATTTGATTTGTTGCATCTACTACTGTTTGTTCTTGTCCTTCAAGTTGTGGTTCTACTCCAGGTTGTTGTTGTTCTACACCTTGTGGTTGTGCTACACTTTGGGCACCAGGTTGTACTGATACTACATTTGGATTTGAAGCAATTTCTGGTTGTTCTATTATTTGTTGTTGTACTGCATTAGGATCAATTGCTGGTTGTTCTATTTGTAATGCATTAGAATCAACTGCGGATGGCTCTATTGGTTGTGGCGCTAATATTTCTGGTTGTCCGACTTGATTAGAAGTTACTTGTTGTAGTACAGCATTGGTTTGATTTAACTGCTCTGTTGATACTTTACACTTCTCTTCACATGCTTTCAAATCTGCTTTAGCCATTTCTAATTCTGCTTTAGTTTGTTCAAATAATGTTTTATATTTTTCTTTTGTTTTCTTAAGTACTCGTGAATCAATATCCTCAGCTTCTTTATATTTATGTTCTGATACAGATAATTTTTCGAGTGGACTGATAGCCAAATCTGAATTATTAATATATTTGTCAAAATGCTTGTCAGATTTCTCCTTTTCAACATAATTTTTTTCTAATTCATTAGATGCTGTATTCTCAGATGAAGTTACATCATTGGTTTCAGAAATTGGTACATTATTGCCATTTTTATCTGTGAATTTCTTTATTCCTAATCTTTCCTGTGCTGCATCGATATTAGCAATTCCTTTTACTAAGTTGTTATATGCTTTCTTGGAATTATTACTTGTTTGTGGTACATTGTTATTGTCTAAATTTTCGGATAATTTTGATTTAATATTATTAGTAACCTCTGGTGTAAGTTGTATTCCTTTTGCAAGATTTTTTTTATCTTCTTCGCTTATCATATTGGATATTTCTGGATATTTCGCTAGTAATGCTTGTTTTCGGACCATATCAACACTAGGATCATTAAGTTGTTGTATAACATAATCATTTGCTTCATTTTTATTGAGACTTGATAATGCAATGTTGTCAATATCAATTGGAGAAAGAGGCACACCATTCATGAAATTATTTTTCACATCTTCACTAAGATTGTTTGCTATCTCTGGATACTTTTGTAATATCGCTTCCCTTTCTTCTGGTGTTTTTGCTTGCTGCAACTCATCATTCATCAACTTAACATTATCAGACACGTTTTGTACTACGTTCTGTACATCAGATACTACCCCGTTTCTATCTTTTTCTGTTGCAAGATTATTTGCATATTCTTGAAATTTTTCTTGTTTCGTTTTTTCTAGCTGAGTATTATCATTCGTGACACTATTTAATTCAGTATTAGATTCCTGTCCAACCTTAGTAGCTTCATCTTGAGAATTACTATTTGGATTATCGTTTTTTTCAGCACCAAATTGTTGTTCACTGTTATTACTTCCATCTGGAGTATTACTATTACCTGTTATTTCAGTACTAGCTTCTTGTCCTGATGATGGAGTACTGAGCTTTTCTGATAACTTTTTGTCAAAATCTTGTGGAAACTGCATTGTTCCATTTAGATAGCCATCCATATCAGTTGGATTACCAAGCAATGTCTTTATCTCCGGATGTTTTTCAAGTAATTTTTTCTTATCGTCTAGTGATATGGACGTACTAGTTAACTTTGAAATGATATCATTTGCCATAAAATCATTTAACTTAGCATCATCATTTGATAGAGCTGAATATAGTATATCTTTTATATTTTGAGGAAATGGCATATTACCACTTATATACTTCTCTAAATCATCTCCTAATACTTGCTTTAGTTTTGGATACTTATCAAGTATTTTTTGCCTTTCTTCTGAAGTACTAGCCTTTATTAAAGCATTATACTCCTCCTCTGCTAAGTCCTTATTATTCCTATCATCATTACTAGTTTTCAAATCATTAACTTCATTTTTGAGATTAGTGATTTGCATATCTTGAGATTCATTTTCTTTCTGTATTTCAATCAATTTAGTGTCTAATATATTCTTTATCTGATCATTGGTTTGTTGCACTTGTTTTGCTGGATCAAAACTAGATAATTTTGTTTCCAATGTACCAAGTTTGTTTTCAAACGTATTCAGTTTGCTGTTAATGTTTTTTACATCATTGTCCAGTTTTTCAAATTTTGGACCCATCATTGCATTCAATACAGTATCGAAACTTTGTGAAGACTGTTCACTTGTTGCATTTACACTATTACCTAATAAAAAAGGTATTATACTGAGCATTATTATCTGCTTTTTCATTTTTTTTGGACCTATTTTAGCCTATTCTCTACTCAGTATAATAGAACTTATTTAATATTTAGTTAATAAATCTTTGGTTTTATGCATTATTTTCAAATACTTAATTTCTTTTGATACCTACTCTGATAACACAGTAGAATGCCAGGAACAGTAGCTAATCCACATAACATATAAAACATACTCCAACCAGTGTGTTCTAATAATACCAATGAAGCACTAGTAATTAATGTTCTGAATAATGGACCAATTGATCCTAAGGAAGTATTTACATTGATATCGCCATTTGAGATGTTATCAACAAATGCCCTATACATTACATTTGAAAATCCAAAAATCAAACTGGCTATATTTAATACAATGGTCATTTTTAATAAATTACTATCCGAAATACTAATATAATAAAATAACATACATACTAGTAATTGTAAAATCAGAGAATATTTTAAGCAATTACTTATATTATATTTATATGTGGCAATACCAGCTAGAAATCCACCTCCTATTAATGCGAATACTCCTGGTATTTGACATATATTAGCTATTGTAACTTTATCTATATTCAAGTGTGCTAGTAACATAACCTTAGTAGCATTAATACTAGAATCTGATACTTTGAAAGAAAATACTATTATTAAAATTATTAATATTGGATACTTTTGGTAAAATACAATTATTGATTGTATTAAGTTTTTAATTGGTGATTTATATTCTTTTTCTTCTTTATTTACTGCTTTTATTTTTAAATAGAATACAGATATCATACTGCATACAATAACTGGCAATAAACAATACAAATAAGAATATTTCCATCCTAACTTGGATGCTAAATATAATAAAATACCAGTACTTAATAATATTCCTATCCTGAAACCCGTATTTGATACTGCTCCTACTAATCCGAATTCTTTTTTTTCGAAATTATTCAGTTTTACGTATGAACATATTATGTCGTGAGTAGCAGTTATAGTAGCTAAACACAATACATTAATAAAAGCCCATGCTATATTTTTATAATAAGAAAATATTCCTAAAGTAGAAAACAAAATTAATATTAATATCTGTAATAATATAGCAAATTTTTTAATAGAATAATTTTGTATAATTTTTTTTACATATGGTGAAAGTAAAAACTTCCAACTATAAGCCAGTGTAGCAAGCATAATTAATGATATCTGTTTTAGTTTAAATCCATTTTCATATAACATTAATGAAAAACTAGATGTAATTCCTAAAAACACTACACCACCTAGTGTCCCACTGCAAAATATAAAAAACATTTTATCAAATATTTGCTTATTAAATATCATTATATTCCTTTCTTAAAGATAGAAACTATTTTATTTAAAAACCCACTTGATTTTACCTGTTTATTGTATTTTTCATTCCCTAATTCATAAAGTATAGTCCCAGCAGCAGTTGCAAAAGAAGCTGTATTAACAAAATCGTTTTCTCCAGTTACGCAAATTGGTTTACCTAATCTTACAGAAGAACCAAAAAATAAGTTCTTAGTTTTAATGTATTCATTAAGGCTAGCAACTTGACTACCTCCTCCTGTTATTATTATATTCTGATAATACATTTCATCAATATTATTTTTTTCTATGTGTTGTTTTATTAATTCAAATATTTCATCTAATCTGGAAGATATAATTAAATCTAAAGTACTTTTAGATACATTTTGAATGTGTTCTTCTCCAAACTCATCAACACTAGATACTAGTATTTGTTCTTCGTTATGAGTTGGTAGATTATTACTATATGATACTCCATGTAATATTTTGAGCCTTTCAGCACTAGTTTTATCAGTTCTTAGAACAACTGATATGTCTCTAGTAATATGAGAACCTCCTACTGGTATAATACCAGTATATAACAGTTGTTTATTACTAATACAAACTATAGTGGTACTAGATCCACCCATATCTATAAGCATTATTCCAGATTGCATTTCATCACTTAATGCAACTGATAATGCAGATGCATATGAAGAATAGATAAAATTATCAATTACTATTCCACATTGACTTAAGCAATTTCTTAAATTATTTATTAATCCACTTTTTACATATACTACATTGAATACTGCTGATAACTGATTTCCTAGTAATCCAATTGGGTCTTGTATTCCATCTGAACTATCTACTGCATATGATATCGGAAATACATGTATAATATTCGGATCGGAGTTACTAAAACTAATTAGTTTGTTAATATGTGTTTCATCAATTGGAGTACTGCCAATATTAATAGTATTATCTACTAATTTTGATTCAGTTGCCCAACTTGGTAGAGCTATTATAACATGTTTTATATGTTTCTGAGATTCCTTCTCAGCATCTGCAATTGTTTTCAATAATATCCCTTCCAAGTCTTCAATACTTGTCAATGCACCATATGTTAATCCCTTGGTCATTCTATATCCACATCCAAGAATTTTAATATTATTTGATTTATTTTTTGGATTAAATTTATCACATTTCGCAATAGCGGTACAAACAGTACTTGTACCAATATCAATAACATTTAATTCTTTTTTCATGATTTATATAATAGTTTAGCGAAATACTTAATACCTTATTAATATTATAAGGCTATATCAAATTTAAAGCTAGTATAAATTGTATTTATAAATAAATCACTAATGTTAAAAAATTTATATAACATTGAAATCATGTAAAACAATACGTGATTCAACAATTATAAGTCTGAGATAATTAGGAAGTGCTAGAATATATTAGTATAATGTTAAATTATTGCATGTTTATGTTAGATAAATTAATAAATAATATTATACACAATATAAAAAAAGAACCTCAAATTAATCAAGATATAAATTGTGTAAATAAGTATATTAATATATTAATATCTGAATTATACTTTAATGACAAAATACAATATTTAATTAATAACAAAGGAAAACACATAAGAACATTACTATCGTTATATTATTTTCATAAATATACAACAAATAATAATCACAATATAGATGCATTGTACCAAATTATGGCACTGGTGGAATTAACACACTTTGCTTCACTATTACATGATGATGTTATAGATAATAGTAATAGTAGAAGACATGAGAAATCTCTCAATTATTTGTATGGAAATAAAAATAGTATATTAATTGGAGATTATCTATTAGTTAATAATTTTAAGAAATTACTAAATGTATTGCAAGATAAAAATTATGGAAATTATATACTGAATCAATTTATTAAAGCTAGTTCTGATACTGCCTACGGTGCATATTTAGAAAATAATACAAAACAGCAGTTAAATAATGATATACAACAATACATTAGAATAGTTAGTTTAAAAACTGGTTCTTTATTTAAATTTTCCTGTATTTGTGGATGTGTATTGAGTAATACTAATTTTGTCAATATAAAACAGTCAGCAATGTTCGGACTTGTTTTTGGTATTATTTATCAAGTACAAAATGACTTAAACGATTATAAATATAGTAATTATCAAGAATCCGAGGATTACATGCAAAGCAATATAACTCTACCAATTATCGTATTGAATTATATTGCAGATATTAGCAATTTATTTAATAATAAAACTCAAGAGAATTTTAATAAAATTAAACAATTAATAAATACAGAAGAATTTAAAAGTATATTAAATAACATTTTAGAAAAATATTGTATTGCAGCGCACAAAGAAAGCATTCATAACATGCCTTCTTAAAATGTTTATTACTGTTGCCATCCATCAGTTAAATGATCTAATGAACATAAACCCTGATTTGTTTTGTGAATAAAAGGTTCAAGTTTTCTATTTTCCTTATTTCCAGCTTTGTTATCTAATATTGCTATTTGATCTCTTAAATATTGTTCATCATATATATTGTATTTTTCATAATTGTTATAATTATCAAAATGTTCTTCACACCCACCTTTATACCAATAAGCACTACCAGAAATATTCTTTACTGTACCATTAAAAATCAATTTTAAATCATAAAAATCATTTGCATAATTACCTTGCCAAAGATGAGTATATTTACCAGATTGCAAATTACTTATATCAACACAATTGAGAATACATTTACCATCATCATTACATAAAATATTATTGTATGTTAAGTACTGTAATATATCATTTTATTTGCAATTTTTTCCAGTACTTAACTTTTGTTTTTTCAGTGTGTTTAATGTAAAGTAATTCATATGTATGTGATAGTCTTCATACAATTTTTCTGCTACTACTAACTGGCTGTATTATTAATGTATTTTATGTTAGCACACTAGTTATTACTACTATTATTATTCAGTATTGTTGTTAAGCAATTAATAGTATTTTGTACTACGCCATTGACTGTAGATATATCAACAGGTTCAAAATTTAAATCAGGTGTAGTTGTTATATTACCACTGTCTTCATTAACTGTTAGTTTGTATCCACAAAAAGTTTTGTTATTTAATGAATTAATAATTATCGTTATTATACTATTTTTCAAATCTTTAATAGAACCAGCTATATTTTTATACTTACTAGCAAATTTTCCTATTTCTGCTTCATTAGCTCCTGTTTCCTTTAACATTGCTAAGTTGTTATTTAATTCATTTAGTATTTCATTTATTGCTTCTGTTTTATTTATATAAATTTTATATTCTTTTGATATTATATTATAATAATTAGTTAAGATTTTTGCAAATTGTTCTGCACTAACATCGTAAGAGGAGTTAGGATTGCATATTATATTCAGATTACTGGGCATTTCTATTCTATCATATCCACTATCACCTGGCAAATTTATTGTAATTCTTCTTTTTTGTGTTGGTGTTGATACTGTATTATTTTGAATATTAATTACTGAATTTGGTATGTTTATATTTCTTATAATTGATTGTATTGTTTTAAAATTTATTGTATCAATTGCTGGATGCAAGTATAATATACCACTATAACTTGTATTATTACCAGAAAATGTAATGGAATTTGGAACATTATTTGTATTGCCTAAATCCTGGAAAGATATATTACTTGAACCAGTCATATTAGCTTTAATTATAGGCAAAACACTAGTATTTATATAACTAGTATTGTTTTGGGCAATATAATCATCTTGATTTAAAACATTGTTATTGCATGATATGGTACCACTATTGAACATAACTGTGTTATTTGGATTATTCAATACATCTATTAAAGAAGAAGCATTGATATTTCCAATGGTTATAGCACTTAATACTGCTATGCAATATAAAACTTTTTTAATCATAATTTTTCTCTAATATTATTATCCTATTATTGAAGATAACATGAATATATTAAGAAAAAGTAAATAAAAAAGCAAAATATTGTTTTATATGCGAAATAATGGAAAATATGAGACAAATGATAATGAGTATTTGATGGACAATTATTAAACATACGTATTTCAAAAAATAATATTATATAAAAAATAGTCAAAAAAATTATATTATAATAAAAATATAATTATATTACACATAATATTTATTAATTATTTGAAAGATATATAGTAGGCACTATTATTTGTATTTTAATGTGTAAATAATATAGAATTATAATAGTTCTTAGATGTAATAAACTTTTATGAATATTGAAGAATTTGACTTTGATAATAATAAATTACCAGAAATCCTGCCTATATTAAAAGTAAAATCAGCTGTATTAATGCCTAAAGCTCAATTACCAGTCTGTATATTACAAAGCACTTATGAGGAAGTGGCAAATGAAGTAATTGAGAACAATATAATAGGCATTGTACAACCTAATATTGGATTAGAAACATTTAAAATAGGTTGTGCTGGTATAATAAATGAAATACATAAAATTGAAGATGAAGTAACTATAATTATGCAAGGATTATGTAGATTTGAAATAATAGAATCACTACCAACCGATAGAAATGGATTGGAGAGAGCAATAGTATCTTATATAAAATATAATGTTGATATCAATAGTAATAATGATGTAATTCTTGATACTAAACCTTTATTTAATGCATTAAATAAGTATTTTAAACACTTTTCGATATCTCCGAATTGGGCTGAAATAGAAAAAACATCACCACAATTATTGATATCAGCATTAGTCATGGCTTGTCCATTACATCCAAGTGAAAGACAATCATTATTAGAAACAGTAGATATTCAAGACCAATCAAATATGATAACTAGAATGATTGAAATTAATTCATTTGAACGATTTAAATCACGATCATTGAATTAAAATACAAAGATAACCAACAATCTAAACAAAATTGTTGGTTGTAATACATTTAATCTTTACTTTCTCCAAATAATCTTAATAAATTAGTAAATAAATTTATAAAATCTAAATACAATTGGAATGCTCCTAATACAGCCAGTTTAGATAAAATTTCGTTACTTGGTGCATACTCATAGAATCTCTTTATATGTTGTACATTGTATGCAGTTAATCCACAAAATACCAATACAGATATTGCAGATAATGCCATTGATAATGCTGAATTATGTAGCCATATAAAATTAATAAATGATGTAATACATATTACTATTAATCCGACAAATAAAAATGTGCCAAATGATGTTAAATCTTTTTTAGTAGTGTATCCAACTAAACTCATACCACCAAATAATGCAGCAGAAGAAAGAAATGCCATAGCTACGCTTGAACCAGTGTATATAGCCAATAGTGGAGCAATAATTATACCATTTAATGTTGCAAATGCCCAAAATAAACCATTAGCAGTACTTAACTTCATTTTATGCAATCCCAAGGAAAGAGTAAAACTAATTCCAAAAGTTGCAAGTGCTAAAAGTATTAGTATGCTTCTATGTTGAAACATGAAAAGTATAGCTTGTTTGTTTGTAGATAATAGGAATGAAATAGCACCAGTTAATCCCAATGCCATGAACATCTTATTAAATACTCCTACCATATAAGCTCTTAGACCGGACTCATAGCTGCCAGCCTGAGCCTTAGATATTGTATTAAAATCTTCAAAATTCATAAAAATTAATCCTTTATTAGACCCTTTTCATATATTATAACATATTTTAATAAACAGAACTTAAGATATTATCAGTTAACTTATAGTATTTATTAATTTATAAATCATAATAATCAAGGGAAGTATTGATGTTTTAAAAATCTTATAACACCTTAATAAAAAAATATCGGTGTTAATATAGAACATGCTAACTACACCAATATTCACGTAATATAATAATATTACTTATATTATAAACTAGTATTACTAATATATATTATCTGTTATAAATCATCCTGTATTATACCTATAGGTGATCGTATATTTACATTTCCTACTATTGCACAATGACTACAAATAACAGGATAAAACTTATATACCTGAATACCATAAAATTCATTAGTTCCACCATCAAATCTTATTGCAGGACGTGTTTCATCATTTTTAAATAAATTTTTAATTGTTAACATACATGGCATGTTATCATTTACATGTGCACAATTCAATATAAAAGCATTATAGTGAAATTCATTTATATTAAAATAATTATTGCCTATAAAGTTATTAATTTCATTTACCAATACTTGCTGTGGCTCTTGGTTATATTCAATGGTTCTAACATGATCATTACACGTTATAGTACAATTTGTAGGATAAAATTCCATACAAATTTGTAAAACGTCATTTATACCACCAGCTATTACTTTAGTAATATTTGATACCAAAGTACAACAACACAATATTGCACTTAAAAGCCTAATAATTTTCATTATTAACACACATTCTAAAACACCACCTTTAAGTGTAATAATATTACAAATTTATATAGTTCTCAAATTCATATCATAATAAAAGCCCATAAAACACAATATTAATAACAATGTAAAATATTCTATAAATATACAATATTGTAATCTAGCAGTAAGTATAAATGAAGATTTGTTAAATACTCTTATTATTTTGAAATTGTCAAGTATAAATTTCATTTTCTATTTTACCTCAATACTATTTCAAGTTTAAATGAATCATTACATAACGAATTCTAAAATAGTTTTTAGCAATATTTTGTTTTAAACAATTCATCATTATATTAAATTCAAAGAACAGCGTATAATTACTACTGTATTTAAAATTATCAAATATCATATATGATTATAAAAAATTTTCAATATAATATTTATATATTATAATTATTTGTGTAATTTCAAGAATGTATGTTTTTAATTTCTAATTTTATATTATTTACTACTATATTTTTATTGTCACTAGTAACTAGTTTTTCAATGTTGTTAATAATAATTTCAAATACCTTTTTATTATTTTCAATTTGTTCATTTGAAATATTTGATAATACATAATCATTGATTGGGATATCTTTATTTTCAGGTCTACCAACACCAATCCTTATTCTCCAATAATTATTAGTTCCAAGCATTAAATCTATGTTTTTAATACCATTGTGACCACCACTACTACCACCTTGTTTTATTTTAATATTATTTGGTTTTAAATCAATATCATCATGTACAACAAATATATTATCTGGTTTTATTTTATAAAATGATACAAATTGTTGAACTGCTTGTCCAGAAAGATTCATGTAAGTCTGAGGCTTTACAATAATAAACTTATTACCATTTATTATTTTTTCAGTATATAAAGCATTGAATTTTTTATCTTGCTTGTATTCTGGAAAATCAATTGAGGAAACCAAATAATCAACAAATGAAAAACCGATATTGTGAACGGTTTTAATATATTGTAAACCAGGATTCCCCAATCCTACTATCAAATAAATAGCAGTTACTAACATTTCTTTACTTATTATCTTCAGTAGTAGTAGTTTCAGCAGTAGTTGCACTAGCTTGAGACTTATCTTCAGATGCAGACACATTTGATATTACTATAGTGGCTAATACTGCATCCCTTTCGGAATTAACTGGTTTTACTCCATTTGGTAATTGTATTTGATCTAATAAGAAACTTTCTCCTATTTCTTTTCCAGTTAAATCTAACTCTATCTTTTCAGGTATTGAATCTGGATCAACGTAGCATTCTAGTTTATGTACAACCATGTTAATGATACCACCCTTTTTAATACCAGGAGCTTTATCTTCATTAATTGTTTCCACAGGAATTTGAATTCTAATTTTTGATCCTTTTGATACTCTCATAAAATCAACATGAATTACTCTCCCAGTAACAGGATGATATGCTACTTCCTTTGGTAATACTTTTTCTACTTGTGAATCAATATTTAAACTTAATACTCTATTGAAAAAAGATGAAGTAGAACACTCTTTAGTTAATTCCTTTTCTGAAATAGATATCATTACTGGTTCTTTTTTATCACCATAGATTATACCAGGAATTAGTCCTTGTAATCTTAATTTACGTGTTTCTCTAACACCACTTTTACTTCTATTTTTTACTGTAAAATTTAGCATAAAATTATCATGTACTATCTAACTAATTAAATTATATCAAAATCTAAATTAACATCATAGTAAAATTTAATCCCATATTGGTTCTATAAATGGATGATTGATATAATGTAATAAATCGACAGTATACAAAATATACAATTAAGAACAAACAATATAATCGCAAATATCATCTAATACATATTTATATTGTAATTATACATTATTATTTCTTTTTACTTTCTTCATAGCTTTGTATAACATCATTTATTGTTCCTTTAAATGAAAACATTACTTCGGGTATATGATCTACTTCACCTTTCGCTATAGCATTGAATCCTTCTATTGTGTCTTTTAATTCAACAAATACTCCCTTTCTACCAGTAAAGTTTTCAGCTGATTGGAATGGTTGTGAGAAGAACTGTCTAATTTTTCTAGCTCTATTAACTATCAATTTATCGTCATCTGACAATTCATCCATTCCTATAATTGCTATTATATCTTGTAGTGATTTATAAGTTTGTAGTATATATTGGACTTCCCTTGCTATGTCGTAATGCTCTTGTCCAACGACATCTGGACTCATCATTCTAGATGTAGATGCCAATGGGTCAACAGCTGGGAATATACCATATGAAACTATTTGTCTACTTAATACAGTCGTAGCATCCAAGTGTATGAATGATGTAACTGCAGATGGGTCAGTCATATCATCAGCTGGAACATATATTGCTTGTATACTAGTAATAGAACCATTTATTGTTGAAGTAATACGTTCTTGGAGAGCTCCCATTTCAGAAGCAAGTGTTGGTTGATATCCAACTGCTGATGGTATACGTCCTAATAATGTTGATATTTCCGAACCAGCTTGTGTAAATCTAAATATATTATCAATAAATAAGAGTATATCTTTACCTTCTGTGTCTCTAAAATACTCAGCCATAGTCAATCCAGTTAATGCTATTCTTGCCCTGGCTCCAGGAGCTTCATTCATTTGTCCGTAAACTAAAGCAGCTTTAGAACCAGGCTCTCCAGGTTGTTTATTAACTCCAGAAGCTATCATTTCTTCAAATAAATCAGTTCCCTCCCTTGTTCTTTCTCCTACACCAGCAAATACTGAATAACCACCATGTTTCTTTGCTATGTTGTTTATTAATTCCATTATTAAAACTGTTTTACCAACTCCAGCTCCTCCAAATAAACCTACTTTACCTCCTTTTACATATGGAGTTAGTAAATCTATTACTTTTATACCAGTCATTAATATTTCAGTACTTGTTGATTGTTGTGAAAATAGAGGCGCATCTCTATGTATTGGCAAGTATGCATCAGCTTTTACTGGACCAGCATTATCAACTGGTTCTCCAGTAACATTTAATATTCTTCCTAAAGTACAAGCACCAACAGGTATAGTAATTGGCACTCCAGTATTGTGAACAGCCATACCCCTATATAATCCATCAGTAGATGCCATAGAAATACATCTAACAGTATTTTCTCCTATGTGTTGTACAACTTCTAGTGTAATTGTTTTCTTAATATTATTATTGTCTAATTCCAAAGTTAAAGCATCGTATATAGACGGTAGTTTATCTGCAAAATAAACATCAACTACAGCACCTATTACTTGAGTTATAACACCATTATTATTTTTATTTTCCATTTTATTATATAAATTATATTCACTAGTATATAATATTATTCTACTATTTTTATTGATATTGGTCAAATTACGGTGTTGTTATAAAATTTTACATTATATAGAAATACAATATATAATATAAAACATCACATTACAATAATACAAAAACACAATATCATTCAATTAAATCCATATAATAAGATACAAATATTATTATAAATCTTTTATTATTAAAATACTATAATAAATAGTAGTCAAAGTCTACTAAATAGTGAAAATAATAATTATAAATAATAATAGTTATATACACACTATTAGTGAAAATATAACAGCCTTAAAAAGCTCCCTTAAACACTTAAAAAATAGCAATACAATCACAGAAACGCAATATAGTTACTGACTGTCCATTGCAGATTCAATGCCACCTTACAGTATATCTGGGTATGATGATAAATAAGAAAACAATAACTGGAGATTAATTTAGTGGTATTTTATTTGGTACATTGAACGCATTTTTAATGTGTCAATATATCTACTAATGTTTTTTTTATAAAAAGAGTAGTACTGTACTTCATAATTATTACATTTAAGTAATTTTTATAATAGTAAAGCATTACTTAGTACTACTTTTTGTACATTGTTAAGGATGAATCCATAATATTTACATAGCATAACAATCCACATGATGGTATTATACATCTGTTATATAATGCATTAATATACAACAATGAAAAAATTATTGTAAATATATTAAAACAAATATTTATCATGAAATTGTTAACAATATTGGTTTTTTGTGTTAGCAAGGATTTTACAATTTTATGTTCATAAGCATTAAAATTACTTATTATTTATTTCCTTATTAATATGAATTTCCACGGTCATTTATTCTCAACTATAAAAAATATTATATAATAACATATTATGTTTTATATCTTATTTCATTATATGATAACTATTTTAATAAAAACATACTACCAATTAATATTTTATTGACAAATGATTAATGATAAGTAAATACACTAAATAGCGTGAAGTAACATATATCTATAACACACAAAGAGTAAAATTTACTAAAAATTAATTATTTTATGAATACCATAGTAGTATGGAGTATACTAGCGAGAGAACAGTTTTGAATACTTCTTCTAGTTGTGCTGAAATAATTACTAGTAATGTGCAAACAATGCCAGATACAGTAAAAGAAAAAGTAGCAATATTGACAACTAAAGATTCAAATTCCAAGTTGAATGCATTACAAGCTGGAATATTATTATATAATAAAGAATACGTTGTATTTGATTTGCCCAATAAAAATAAAGATATAAACAATTTAATTGAAACATTAATAGAACAAGATATAATGTACGCTACTATATGTAGTAATGAATTACTCAGTTATAGTAATATACCATTATGGAAAAAACCATTTAAGAACATTCTCAATAAATATCACAATAATAACAATATAGAATTGAATTTAATAGATGCTGGCGTATTATTAATACATCCACACAATATAATTGGTACTGATATAGCACATAGTGGACTGTTGACTAAAACTAAACCAACTCCAAATGATGTACAAGACATAGCAAGTGGTATATTTGTATTGAATAGCCTATGCAGAACTAATACTGGACAATCTGCTATTTCACAACTAGGAAAAGTAATAGGAATAGAAACTGAAATAGAAAATACTGAACATTTAATACAAAGATGTATAGGATGTAAAATAGACAAAATAGGAGGAGTATTAATTAAAATGACTAAACCAAATCAGAAGGAACACTTAATGTTCCCAACTATTGATTCTAATACTATTTTGAAAGTCAAAGAATCCAAATTGAATGGTATAGTAATTAGTGCAAACTATTGTAGAATAATTGATATTAATAAAACTCTAGAAATAGCCAATAAAAATAATATATTTGTACTTAGCATTTAATATACCTAAAGTATTGTATTAATGGATTATTAGTAGTAAAATTCCATAGTTCAATATAATAAATATAAGTTATACTTATTATTAGAAAAATAACCCTTAAATATCTATATTTCTCAATTTAAGGGTATAAAAAAACAGCCTCTGGTGATTAGCTGACTTTTAGTTCATCAATGAACTGTATTTTAGATTGTTCATCATTATCAATAAACTGTTCTCTTGCTGGATCATCGAATTCTCTCATTATGTATCCTCGTCCCCAAACTGTTTCGATTAAGTTCATACCTCCAGCTAGGTTTGCTATTTTTTTTCTCAATTTACAAATAAAAACATCGACGATTTTTAATTCCGGTTCATCCATACCACCATATATGTGATTTAAGAATGTTTCTTTTGCTAATACAGAACCTCGTTTCATTGCTAATAATTCTAATATAGCGTATTCTTTACTTGTTAATACTAATTCTGTACCACAAACTGCAACTTTATGTTGTTTTATATTTACTTCTAATGGTCCAATTTTTATTATTGATGATGAATGTCCAGATGATCTACGTATTATTGCATATACTCTAGCTAATAATTCAGTTTTACTAAATGGTTTAGTTATGTAATCATCAGCTCCCATTGTTAAACTTTTTACTTTATCTTCGGTTGCTGATAATCCAGATAACATTAATATTGGTGTATTATTATTAATAGCCCTTAATCTAGAAATAATATCAAAACCGCAAATATCTGGTAATAATATATCTAAAATGATCGCAGCATAATCATATATTTGTGTCATTTCCAATGCTTCAGCACCTGTTTCTGCTATATGACAATTTAATCCATCTGAAGCACAAGCTGCTTCTATTCTTTGTGAGACTTCTGCCTCATCCTCAACTACTAGTAATCTCATAAAAATATACTTCACAAGCACATCCCTATACTTAAATACTAACAAATTCAAGGAGAAAATGACATATTTATAATTATTTTTAGGAAAAGTAATTTATTAATAATCCAAATTTTAGGTAAATTTAAGACATAATTATTAGAAAATTCTCATATTAATATTTTTTTCTGTAATTTATGATATAATACAATGATTGTTGAACATTACTATGTTTCATATATTGCACATTATAACATAAAATGTCCATTTTATTAGTAGATACAGTAGGAATAGGATTGTTAGGTGGGTTTGTGTCTGGATTTTTAGGAATAGGATGTGGAATTATTATCACTCCTTTACTAGTAGATTTGGGATTATCTCCGTTTGTTGCAATTCCCACACAGTTATGTCATTCTGTTGGAACAAATTTTGCTAATTTTTTATCATATGCACACAAACGAGACGTTGATTTCCATTTAGCTTTCTATATACTACTTGGAGGAGTTTTGGGTGCCATTTGTGAAGGTATATTTTTAAAATTTGTAAATGACAAACAAGTAATAATCAATAAATTTTTATATATTTATATATTCGTATTAGTAATATTTGGATTCGTAATGTTGAAGCAAAGCTATCAAGAATGGAAGAAATCAAAAAGTAAAAAAATAATATACAGTGTTTCAATGAGACATTGGATGTTATATTTACCATTTCATAAGATATTTTCACGTTCTAGAACTGAAATGAGTATAATAATACCAATATCATTAGGATTTATAACAGGATTGCTTGTTGCTGCTCTTGGTGGTGGTAATAATATTTTCATGGCTCCTATTATCACTTACTTAATAGGTAGAATAAGTCCAGTGGTATATGGCACTACTGCCTTCTCAGGATTTATTATTACATCAATGATAGTTATAATATATGCTAATAATAATTATTACTGTGACATGTCATTGGTCTTACTATTATTTGGTGGAGCTGCTTTAGGTTCATGGTTGGGAGTAAAATTATCTTATAAACTTCCTAGATATTCATTAAATATAATTGCCAGTATAATCACATTTTTTATGGCTGGTAAACAAATAAATAAATTATTACATCCTGTAAGTAATAATTATATAGTTGAAGTGAATAATGATGGTAGTGGTCATTCTATTGGATATACTATATTATGTATCACAATAATAATGTTATTATCTTATATATATAAAATGGTGTTGGATTTTATAGTAAAGAAAATAACAACCAGTAAGAAAAGTATAAGAAATAGAATGGGGAAAAAATGAAAATAAAAAGTATTATTTCTACTATTTTTGTTTTATTTTTTATTTCAATTTTACTTGTAAATCAATATAATCCATCAAATAATGTAGTAAATGTTTATGGATGGTATGGATTACTGCCTAAATCGGTATTAGAACAATTTGAAAAAGAATATAATATAAAAGTTAGATTCGATGCTTACGATAATAATGATGTATTAGAAGCAAAGTTATTATCTGGTAGTAATGGATATGATGTAGTGTTTCCATCTTTTATACCATATGCATCAAGACAAACTACAATGGGAGCATTTGAAAAAATTAACTATAAATTAATACCAAATATAAAGAATACTTATGGAGCAATTAGTGATAATTTCAAAAAATACGGTGGAAATACAGATTACGTAGTGCCAACTTTATGGGGAACAATTGGTATAGTATATAACAAAGATATTATTAATAAATTGTTTCCAGATCTGAAAACATTAACTTACAGAGAACTAATGTCCGAAGAATACATGAGAGAATTTCACAAGTATGGAGTATCATTTCCAGAAGAATACATAGATATACTTCCTCAAATACAAACTTTAATACATGATTATTCTGATTTCAAATCAATAATTAATATTTTATCTCCAGTTAGGAAATACATTACTAAATTTAATTCCGCGACAGTAATATATGATATATTATCTGAAGAATCATGTATTGCTATATGTTCATCTGATTATGCATTTAAAATAATATCTGCAGCTAAGGAATTAAACAAACACATTGAGTTTTCAATACCAAAAGGGAGTACCGTGTTGTGGATAGACTGCATGGCAATACCTAAAACTGCACCACATAAGGAAAATGCTCATAAGTTTATTAATTTTATACTACAACCTAAAATAGCTGCTGAAATAACTAATTACTCTGGTATATTATTAAATGTTCCAGAATCAAGACAATATGTAGATGATGCGATCAAAGAAAACAATAATATATTTCCAAATGATAATGAACTAATAAGTACTTTTATACTTGGTAGGGCAATCAGAAGTGAAAACGATATAAAATACGATAGAGAAGCAAATAAAGTATGGGCAAAAATAAAATTAAATAAGAATTTAAGTAGTATTTCTATATAGTATTAGTTATTGCTATTATATAGTAATATTTACTATATTTTTATATGATTGTTTCTTGTTGTATTTTGGTTTATATTTTGTTGTTTGTTTTGCAGATGTTATATTATAGTTTTTCTTGCTTTTTCTGCTACAGATTTTGACTCTAATAATTTCATCTATATTCTTTAGTTTTAGCGGTATTTTGTTTAATTTAGTGGCATTTTACTAATAAAATTTTAATGATAAACTGTGTATCATTGTATTACACTTTAATTAATATTATGTAATGTTATATTTTATGTTAAGCTATATACATTTAGTGTAATTTAAGCAATATTGTACAGTATTTTTTGTATATTATTGCTGCAATGTATACAATATATTTTTCGTATTATCCACTACGCAGGAATTTATATTTTTACAAATATTACATTGTTTAATATAATATTAATCTAATGCAGATGTTATATTATCAAAATAGCAATACTACTACATTGACTGTTATACTAATAACAAACAATAACAATCATATAATGACAATATAACTTGTTATAAACAGTACTTAGTATTATGAGCAAATGTATGTATTTATAATGTTATTCCTTATCATAAGTTACATTAACTATAACTCTGTATCTCTTTTTATACGTATTTTCCCCATCAGACCAGTCACGATCAAGTGTTGAACTATTGCCATCCAATATACTAAATTTACCAGTTGATAAATTACGCAATTTCTTTAATTTACAATTAGTTACTTTAGATATATGCTTAGCTCTACTTATTGCATCCTTTGTAGCATCTTCAATTAATTTTAATTTCAAATCATCAAATTTAC
Organism: Alphaproteobacteria bacterium; assembly: GCA_017475965.1. Classification (GTDB taxonomy): domain Bacteria; phylum Pseudomonadota; class Alphaproteobacteria; order RUG11792; family RUG11792; genus RUG11792. The sequence continues at coordinate 21,190 of JAFVEL010000038.1, forward strand.
TATATGAATAACTAGTACTAGTTGTAACAAATATATTACTTTCGAGTAATTTAGTAGTTTTACTTTGTAAATCTTTTACTATATCAATTTTATCAGTATCTATTGTTAATGTTTTTGTTACTTTATATCTTATGTCAGGAATTTTTCCACTTTTGTCAGAGTAATACCTATAATAGTTATCTTCTATTTCGACTGAATTTTCCTGTATTTCATTTTCATCTATTCCTTGTTTTTTTAGAAAATCATATATTACTTTTTGATTCTTATTTAGTATTTCATTTATTTCATTTATATCATTACCATTTTCAGTAAATTCAACTACCATTCGTGCTCTATCAGAAGTTACTATGTAATCTGCCAATCCATATACTTTTATTGTGGATTTATTTTGTTTCATTACACGTATTCCCTCAAAAGCAACAACAGTAAAGCAAACGATTCCAATTAGTCCAGTTATTTTATTTATTATGCTCATAATACTAATAATTTATATTATCTCTTTTTTATTATTATAACACATTTTACTATACATTCTACATAGCATTATGGTGTATTATTTGTTATAATGTATTGTGGAATGTTACTTTACCTCATTAAACGTATCATTAATTAGAAAATATTAACTTTTTTTATTGTAACAATATATTTTTATAATAATTATGTTATAATAATAATGCTGCGGCAATTTATCATGATAATATTTATGGTAATTAATAACAATTATCGGAGAATTTTAATAAAAATTTCTGGAGAATTCTTTTTATCAAACAATACTGAAAGATTCAATAGTATTAGATTAAATAAACTATGTAATGATCTAATTAATGTTCTTAATAATGGAATAAATATATCACTAGTAATAGGTGGTGGAAACATAATTAGAGGAAGAGAATTTACAAATAATAATTTAATTAATAGAGAAACAGCGGATAGTATTGGTATGTTATCAACTGTTATAAATGGAATAATAGTAAGAGACATATTAGCAAAACATGATGTAGATGCAGAAATAGTATCATCACTGGATTTACCATTTGATGTACATAAATTAAATCCATTTATTCTTAATAAACTTGTCAAACAAAATAAATTAATAATATTTGTTGGTGGATTAGGATTACCTTATTTCTCAACAGATACCATATCAGTAGTAGGAGCTTCTCTATCTCATTGCAATGCTATACTAAAAGCTACTAAAACTGATGGAGTGTATGATAAGGATCCAATTTTGCATCCAGATGCTAAACACTTAAATAATATAACTTACGATTATGCTATACAAAATAACTTACAAATAATGGATGATACTGCCTTTTCATTAGCAAAGAAATTAAATTTACCAATATATGTATTCTCATTATTTGAAGATGATTGTTTTATAAGAGCGTTAAATCAAGATATAAGAATATCTATAGTTAATTAGATTATTAACTAAATATGTCCCGTATGTATACTAGCAAAGTAATAAAACTACGGGATGTAATTACTTATATACCACTGATAATATTGTATAGCTCTTTATACCACCTGGTGTATGAACATCTATTGAATCATCAACTTTTTTACCGATTAAAGCTCTAGCTAATGGTGAAGTTATTGGTAGTAATCCAGATTTTATATCAGCTTCATCACTTCCAACTATTTGAAAATTAGAAACAACATCAGTGTCATCATCAACTATTTCAACAGAAGCCCCAAATTTTATTACATCTGAATCTATATTACTAACATCTATTATTGTAGCTTTACTTAATTTATTTTCTATTTCAGAAATTCTAGATTCTATTATTGATTGTTTTTCCTTCGCTGAATGATATTCTGCATTTTCTGATAGATCACCTAATGCTCTAGCTGATGATATTGCATTAATTACTGCTGGTCTCTCAACATTTCTTAAGTTCTTCAGTTCATCTTGTAATTTATTGTATCCATTCAAAGTCATTGGAATACTATTATCATTCATAATTTGTACCAATAAAATTAAAACTATATAAGTATAATTATCATGTATTTTATATATTAAGTCAAGTTAAAAAATACTCATGTGTGTATTAATTTTAATAAAATTATATTAAGTAATATAATTACTAACTTAAACAATTAATTAAAATAAACCAATAATTTAAATAAAATAATGTTGTTTGTTATTATCTATTTTTTGCATACAAAGTGCATTTGTAGGTATATGTTATTGTATATTATTATTTTTACATGTAAATTAATTCTGCAACTGCATGTTTATATAATATTATGTTTTTATATTCTTAGCTCATCAATCCTCTCTCGATTACTTTGCAAATAGAAAAAATAATTATTTATTCCATAGTATTCTACTGTTATAAAATACTAACCCCTACTTGTATGTTGGGATATATTTTGTCTATTACTTGTTCACTTGAGAAAAATATTTTATCTCCTGGAATTGCATTTTTGGCATCTGGATTGATTTTCCAAGAAGTCATTTCCTTACCATTACTATAAATAACCACTTTTAATCCATTAATAGGTATTATAGTTGCAGTATTATTTAATATAAATCCTGTAATATATATTTTATTTTGATTATCAACAGTTTCTAATCTGTAAGCAATGTTCGCTAATTGCAATGAAGTAATTGTAGATTTTGTAATACTACTTATTCTATTGACTACTATATTTTTGAATACATCACGTTTGTAATATCCGAACAAGCTTATTATTACAATAATTGATGAAATTATGTAAAATGTTTTATTACTTTTTTTCTTCAAATTAATTTTCAGTTTAGAAATATTCTTTACTTGTCTAGTTCTATTTGCTTTTATTGGTGTTGCTGTTAATTGTGCTACTTTAGTATTACTCAACCAAAATTTCTTCTGACATTTGTAACATCGCAACCACCAACCGAAACCTAATTTTACATTTCCTATTGGTTCTTTCAATATCTCAGGTCTTATATCATAATGACAATTGCAATATGGACACGTGACCTTCATTTAAGTAACCGACAATACAAATTAGATTTTCTAATAAAATCATAACAAGAATAATTGATTATAACTAGTCCATATCAATAACAAAAAAATACTATTAATTTGCATTTTATATTTTTTTAATAAGTAATAATACTTACGTATTTCAAGTAATCCTAGATTATTAATTTATGTTATTAAGGAAAAGTTAAACTATGTTTAATATATATTCGTATGATATTTTAAACAAATTATGTTAATGTTTTGAGCAAATATTACCAATTTATCATTTAAATATATTTGTCATGTTTGATAAATACTACTGATTTGTCACTTCTATTGCTTAATACATAGCAAGGATTATATATCTCAAGTAATTCTGGTGTATTTGTTTCTATTACTAATAAGAAATTAAAATTATCTTTAAATATATTTATGTGCTTTATTAATAATTCTGTTTCTTTATATGGAGGATCCATAAAAACAATAATATTTTTATTTGTAATATGTTTAAAAACTAGTTTCCAATTAATATTATTTACATTAATTCTTCCTACATAGCTAATGTCAGTTATGTTTAAGTTATTTATATTACTTTTTATACAATTGAATGCTACATTATTGCACTCAAAAAATAATACTTGCTGTGCTCCAAGAGAAGCTGATTCTATACCTAATGCACCTGAACCAGCAAACAAATCTATTACGGACCATTCTTCGAATTGTATATTAAATCTATGTATAAGACAATTAAATATTGATTCTTTTAGTAAATCAGTAGTTGGTCTGGTTGTCTTTACACTAGGTAAATTAATTAATCTTCTTTTAAATGTACCAAAGATTACTCTACCACTATGCATATTTTATTTCATTATAAAACATACTTTTATTATATATCACAAATGCATATTCATTAAACTACACATTTGTATTATGTTATGTTTATATATTCACAACAAATTAATACATTAATTATCGTGGATTACTTTTATAATTAGATTGGTTTTTAAATATAAGTTTTACAACAACATCTTGCAAATTGAAGTGTTGTTTGAAGTGATTATTAATATATCGTTCTTGGTCATTTCTCATTTCTTGCTTTTTGGAAACAAATATTATAAAAGTAGGGGGAGTTTCTCCTATTTGTGTAATGTATCTTAATTTAAACTTAACACTAGCACTAGTCATTATTTCAGTTTTATTTATGTATTGTAACCAATTATTGAGTTTTGAAGTACTAATTTTCACTTTGTGTTTATTGTATGTTTCAATAATAGTATTCATCATTACCTCTAAATTATCATTATTTATTGCTGACATAAATAAAAATGGTACTCCTTTATGTTGCGATAAACTTCTATCAAAAGTTTGTTTCAAAAACTTAGGTTTAGAATTTTTTTTGTATGGAGTTTTATCATATTTATTGAATGCTATTACTAATGCTTTACCATCTTTTAGTACATTAGAAGCTAATGTTATATCTTGTTTTTCTATAAATCCACACTCTAGACTAGTTGCATCTATTACTAATACCACAGCATCTGCATGCCTATATGAACGCAATGTACTAGTTACTGATATTTTCTCTAACTTATCGTATATCTTTGATTTCCTTCTAATACCAGGAGTATCTATTATTTTAAATAGTTTATTATTATATACAAAATCAAAAGCAGAATCCTCTCTAGTTAATCCTGGAAAATCAGCTACTAATTGCTTATTACTACCAAGTAATTGATTTATAATTGTTGATTTGCCAACATTCGGACGACCTATGAATGCTATCTTTAATACCATTTGTTTATTATTATTGTTAAGATTATTTTCAATTACTTTAAAATTATCTGGAATAATATTATATATTGTATTAAGTAATACATCTATTCCTTGTCCATGCTCTGCAGATATAGATAATGTATTATCAAATCCAAGTGATAGTGCCTCAATAAACGCTTGTTCTTTTACTTTGCCTTCGCTTTTATTTACTGCTAGTATTATTTTATTACCACATTTTCTTAAAATATTAGCTATTTCCAAATCATTGGCAGTAATTCCTTCTATTGCATCTATTACAAATATTACAATATTGGATTCATGTATAATATTATCTAATTTAGTATTTATAGCATCCAATAATATAGGATTATTATCACATTCGGCATAATCAAACATTCCAGGAGCATCTATTAGAATTATTTTCTTATCGAATATATGTATTTCTTTTTCTTTTGCATCTCTAGTAACTCCAGGCCTATTGAATGTTAATGCTTGATTAGATCGAACTAATCTATTGAATAAAGTTGATTTACCAACATTAGTTCTTCCAATTATTGATACCTTAAAATTATTATCATTTTCTAACATAACTAATTCTCCATTCAAAATACTTTACATTATAAATATTGTTTCAAGTTAATTATATAATTTCACAATTCTGACATACTTCTAATGTAATGTGCATATCTTCATATTTATCAAATATTGCTTAAATGCATTACTGTAAAGCATAGATTCTCCCATATACTTGTGCAAACATAATATTATTATCTATTACCGGAGTGTCACTATGTAATACATGATGAATATATTGCTTTTCAATTAACTTACCATCTGATAAATTTAATTTAAACACCTCAGCGTTATTACAAAATATCCATAATTGATTATTAATTAATACAGGTCCATACCAGAAACAATCTTTACATGATTTTTTATCTTTATATAATTTTGTTAAATCTAATTTCCATTGAATATTACCATTATTAAAATCAATACATAAAACGTTATTATCAGAAATTATAAATATCCATTTATTATTAACTATTACTGGATTACTAATTGTTCCTATTTTCTTTTCCCATATTTTAGTACCAGTCTCAGCATCTAGTAATGCCATCATTGAATTAGTATTGGATACTAAGACTTTATCTCCTATAATTATCGGTTTTGTAACTGACTGTAATAATCCAGCTCCACTATTATACATGTAATTAGGAATTAATACTGTTGACCAGTTTGCACTGCCATCATCTATGTTTAATGAGATTACATCTCCAGATGAATAGGTACATATTACACTATTTTTGTATAATACTGGAGTACTAGATGAAGATAGTATCGTTATGTTTTCTTCTCCTAATGAATAAGACCAAATTACATTACCATTATTTTTATTTAAAGCATATGTGCAATTGTTTACTGTATTTACTATTACTTTATTCTTAATGCAAATTGGAATTCCTTTTATTGCTCTATTAAATTTCTTCTTCCATAATATTTTTCTATTATTTGTATCAAATGCCACAACTTCATTTGTATTAGTGCCAATGTATACTATACCATTATTAATACTTATAGTTCCATAAAGTGAATTTGTTATGAATTGTTTATATACTGTTTTTCCAGTATATTTATCAATACAATTCAAATAACCTTGACTATCAATTGTGTATAAATTTTTATTATCTGTAACTATATTTGATAGAATTGGTTTTCGACTTATTGATTTATGCCAAATCATTTTAAGATTATTATTCAATTTGGGATAATATTTAGCACTAATTTTAATATTACTAATTGGACTTAATTTCATGCCATTATAGGTTATGCCATCAATTGCTTCTCGTTTACCAATAAGTGGTTTGTCATTATTGCACCCACTCAAAAATAATGGAATAGCCAAATATACTACATATTTTATATATTTTACTATCATATAATTATTCCTCACACATTTTACTTTTAATTACAAACAATTAATTTATACATTATTACTTTTTATTATCTCCAGTTTTTTTTGATTTAGCAACGCTTTTCTTATTATCTGTTTCAGAAATGTATTGTACTAATTCTCTTGCTCTTTCAAGTATTCCAGTTGGAATATCTTCAGTTGTTGCTAGTGCTTCAAGTGTTTCTATTGCTTTATCGTTATCTCCTTGCTTTAGATAACAATATGCTAATGTTTCCTTTGCTAATATATCCCAAGATTTACCTATGTATTTACTAGATAGATTTGCAATAAAACTTGGTAATTGTGTTTTTAATTCCTCTTCTGGCATTAAATCAAGTGCAGTATTAATATAATATATATAAGCTAGATCTTTAATTGACGAATTAACTTTATCATTTTCAAATACTGCTTTATAGTTATCTAATGCTGCCTTATCTTGTTTATCTTTTAATATTGCTGCTTCCTCAAATTTGGCTAAAGCTGCATAATTATGTTTTGAGGATTTACCTATCTCTTTAAATCCAGTCATTGCACGCTTAGTTCTATCTGCAGCCAATTCGTTTTGAAAATTTGTAAAACTAGTAGAAATTGCTTCTCTATCTTCTAAATCTTGCTTTTGCCAAACATTATATCCTATACTGCCTATTAGTATACAAGATACCGCAATACTAATTAGTTTCCCATATTTATCCCATATTCTTGTCCAGTTTTCTTTTCTTATTTCTTCTTGAATACTATCAATAAAACTATCAGCAATTACTTCATTTTCTTTGTTCTTATTGAAATTATCATTATATTTTGACATGCTTAAATTCCACATGTACTCATACATACTTTACTATTTCAGTTTACTCATATTTGCTTTTCTAAACAAGTTTTAAATATAATTGCTAATGTGAATTTTCGAGAAATTTAAATTTGGTGGTAGGGTTCAATATGTTCTGATTTATTATAGTATATTATTGCTAGGTAATTATAACAGTTACATTGTTCTTGGTATATACATATTTTACCTAGTTTTATTAGGATTTATTTTATTTATAAAGAACCTTTAAATATAACACTTATTATTCAGCGATAACCAATTCAATACAATACTATTTACATTAAATATTAGTAACTATACTATTGTTAATTTCCAATTATTATATATTATATTTATAGTAATTAATAGCGTCAAATGTATTATAAAGCATATACTTTATCAATCAAACAATTTATTAAACTCCTCAATACTTATATTTAGACACTTTGCAATAACTGTATCTTCAAATCCTTGTTTCCGCATATTTTGAACTAATTCTTTTTTGGTTTCATTTTTTACCTTTCTGTTCACCTTCTATTAATCCTTTTTCAATACCTTTTTTTTCTCCTTCATCTCTAGCAATTGCAATTTTAATTGATAATCTGCTACTTCGTTTTGCGACGTAGTATTCTTCATTTATCTATCTTATTACTTCTTACGAAGCAATATCTTATCTCGCTTTGCTCGATAATTCATACTTCTATCTTGATTATTATTGGCAAGAACTGTGTTTAATATTGTTACATCCTTTATAAAAGGATTACCATTAATGATGGCATTCAATAAAGAGATTAAACTCTTCTTACTATCATCTTGACCTACACAAAATCTACATTGTTAAATATATTATCATTTGATTTTGTGAGTGATATACCATGTAAAATTAAATTAAATTTATATCACAAATAAAATGTATTTAAAAACAAAATCCATAGTTGGTGTTAACGTATATAATTTACTTTCTTCTGTCATTTTACTTCCATATTATATTATATACTTTATATATTCTATTATACTATGTCTACACAAAAGGTGGGAAAAATACAAAAGTCTACCAAAAAACATAATGATTATAACAATATATTATACTTGGTTTCTAATTCTTCAACTGATACCATATTTTGTTTTGCTTTATATATAGCATCTTCTTTTATGGTTTTGAAGTGTAGATTATTAATAGCATAATCTAATATTTCCATTCTACTTGCATTATTACTAATTAAATTACTTAATACATCGTTTGGTTTTAGTATTTCACTAATTATAGTTCTACCCTTACCTGATGCTTTCTTGACTAATCTTTGAGATATTATTGTTATAATATTTTCAGCAATAAATGATGATGCTATATTAAAATGTTTTAGTCTGAATATTGCTCCTATACTATCATTAGCATGTATAGTAGTAAATACAAGATGTCCAGTCATTGATGCTCTAATAGCCATGTGAGCAGTTTCTTCATCTCGTATTTCTCCAATGAATATTACATCTGGATCTTGTCTCAATATTGAACGTACTCCACTAGCAAAATCAATTACTCCGGGCTTTATTTCAGTTTGTCTAACGTTAGATATTTTATATTCTATTGGGTCTTCAAGTGTCATTACATTTCTGGATTTCTTCTCTATTAATTCAATCAATGAATAAATGGAAGTAGTTTTGCCGGAACCAGTTGGTCCACAAAATATTATTATTCCCTGACTTAATTTTACTATTTTCCTAAAGTATTCTATTTCATCACTATTGAATCCTAATGATTCTATACTTAAATTATCGTTATTTTTATTTAGTATACGAATAACTATGTTTTCTCCATATATTGTTGGATGAGTAGATAATCTAAAATCTACTTGATTAATACAAAATTGGCCAGATTGAGGTCTTCTATTTTCTGATATGTCAAATTTAGATTTTACTTTCAAAGATACAGCAATTGTTTGGTATTCACTAATAGGAAAGGTTTTATAATCAACTAGTTCACCATCCACTCTAAACATTATTACGAATACATTTTGAAAAGGAGTTATGTGAATATCTGAAGCATTGGCTTTTATAGCATCATTAATTATTTTTGTTACTGCATTATCATTAGCATAAAGTAGCTCTTGAAAGATAGATTGTATTCTACTTAATTTTGCTATAAAATATTTTATATTTACATTTCTAAATTTGCTAATAGATGTTATATAATAGTTAATTTTATCTTTTACTGTTAAATTTTCTGGGTCATTTATAGCAATACTAATAGTATTATTATTTAAATCAAAAGGAACCGCTAACAGTTTTTCCATTCTCGAATAATCAATATCATCTAATGGAACAAAGTTATCTAGATCTGTATAAACCAATTTATAATATTTGACTTTTAATTTAATTAAATCATCTTCCAGTAATCCGGTAGTAGAAAGTATTATATCATCTATATCTTTACTATTATTATATTGAGTACATAGAAAATTATATACACCATTATCTATATACCCATTACATAATAAATAGTTTAGGAATGACATTTATTGTTATTCTATAACAACTCTTACATTTTGTCCCAAAGCTTCTGAAGCAGTTAATTCTGCTAGTTTCTGTAAATATAAATTACCAGTTGCTCTATTCAATGTAAAAAATGTATTATCCAAAGGTTGTGTATCTTGTGATATTTCAGCATGAGAAATACCACTAATATTACTGGCTAAATACACTCCAGATGCAAGTAATACTAATGAAGCTATAATATACCGTAAATGTAACATAATGATTTCCAATTATCCATACCCCATAATTTCAGTCTATATGTGATATGTTAATAAATCATTAATATTCACGATATTTTAATTATATTAACCAGCTTTTTTCATTTTGTTGCATTCAGAACCATCACAAGAAACTTCCTTAAAGCATTTTCTGTCACGATATTCTGATTTTTTTCCTAAATTATAATTATCTGTTGGTCTATAATATCCCATTACTCTAGTCCACACTTCACACTTTTGTCTTTCGTTATTTTCAATATTACACACCATATTATTGTCTGTCATAACATAACCAATTTCAATTTATCATTACTATTTTATCACTATTATCACATGTCATAAAGTAAGTCTTATTTGAAATAAATATTACTGTTTATTATTAAAGACAGTATTTATATATTCCGTAATCTATGTTACACCTCATTGTACTTCACAAATAGATAAAATAAGAGAATGAACATATATGTAAAAAACTATATATTAATTTTAATTATTGATATAAACAATATTACAGTGGTTTTAATCTAATTTTAGTATAATATGCCATAAATTTATTTAGTAAAACATAAGTTAAATCCCATGAAACTATAAAACTAATTATTTGTAAAGAATACATTAATGTTTTATATTCGAATATTATAAATCGTTCAAAATACAATATACACCAAGAACTGCAAAAACTTAATATAACATTTGCCAATGCAAATAACGATGCCATTGCCCATGAAACTGTTTTATACTTATTTGATAGTACGATATTTTTATATGGTAAAAAAAATACTTTTTTAAGTATTACCTTAATCATAAATACATATTCTACAGTGCATATTATTGTAAAAAATATTATTAATGCTATAGTTGTATAATTAATATTTTTAAATATTTCTGTATGTTCTCTGAAATTCTTAATTTCATACTGAATTATTTCATTTACTACATTAGTATCATCTATATTGGTAACTATTTGCAAAATGATGAGTAAATAAAAAAATAACGGTATTAAAAAAAATATTGTAGAATACAATAAGTTATACATAAAGTATCTACAAAAAGGATATTTAAATAATTGAAATTTTATCATTAAATTTTCATAAAATATATATAATTATTATATCATTCCATTAGCATTATTATCTTGTTTCCAATTAACAGTAATATATTTTTCTAAAAATAAATTTGTTGCAAGGTAATATACAAATGTTTCAATGATACACATTACGGAGGATAATACAATATTATTTTCATATTCAGCATATGACAGTATTATTGATGACAATGTGATATCATGATGTTTCGGCGTAATAATAAATATTTCAAGTAATATATAAAATACCATTGGAATTAGTATTGTAAATAATACAAACAATATTGTAAATTTATTACTAATTGCTTTTTTATAATTGCTTTCTAGCATTATTTTATTATATTCTTTAAAAAATAATTTTTTAAGGGTTAATTTATTGGAATAAAAAATTGATAGTATAACAAATGACACTGTTGCTGCTAAGAAAGTAAACTCATCTGGAGAAATATTTCCTAGTATAACAAAAAATACTACTGCTCCTAAACAAAACACTATTGAATACAATGCATTATATACTATATTCCTAAAGAATATATATTTGAACAACTTAAATGGAATCATAATATCTCTCAATAATATCATACCTTATATATAATATACTAACATATAATTGATATTTATACTATAGATTTATTTGATTCTCAATAAACAAATGTTGTGTAAAAATATATTGATAATTTAAATTAAAATATTTGCATTTTATAATGTATTATCCAGTTTATCACTGATAATAAAATTAATAATAGTGTATCCAATATAATAACCATGTATTATTTTACTAATTAACATAAAATCAAAATATAGCAAATATAACGCTATATATTAAGTGAATAAAATTCTGTAATTTATTGAATTTCTTAAGATTATTCTCGCAAACAAATAAAATGTTGGAATTATTAACATATTATAATGCACTTCTATTAATTATATAGTGTATTTAACTTCCCAATACTTATATTTAAACATTTTGCAATAGTATTATTTTTGCCTTCTTTTGTTGATTCATTGTACTCTCTAGTAGGAATATGACCATCTAGAAACACAACATCCATACATGTGTTATTGAATATAAAACATGGTAAATCTTTAATGTTACAAGACATACCTAGAATTTCACTAGCATCTTTTGATAATTTAGTATGTACTACAGCTTCTTTTCCATGAAATTCTTTCTTTATGTTAGGGTTAATATACTCATCATTTCCAAATTCAATTGTAAACTCACGTCTTTTTTCTAAACACTTGTCCATCCATTTGTGCCAAATATATCCTAATTTCTTATATTGTGCATTTTCAAATAGTATCAGTTATCCATTCATGTGTAATAATATAATATAGTTTATTTAACTCCTTATAAGTAATTATTACTATTATATTATCAGTATATATTATTATTAATAATTAATCAAATATGTTTTGATATTTGGAATATAAAAATGTAATCTATAGAAATAATATGCAATTTGATTATATTATAGAAATATAAAGTACAATGTGATAAACACCACATTGTATGTATTAATTAAATAAAGTTTTTAATTTATTAACATGTTATAATGCCATTCTATTAAAATAATAGTGCATTAAGAGCTTCAACACTTATATTTAGACACTCAGCAATAGTACAATCATCAAATCCTTTACTTTGCATTTTTAATGCCATTTCTCTCTTTGCTTTACTTTCTCCTTTTTCAATGCCTTTTTTCTCCCCTTCATCTCTAGCAACTGCAATTTTAATTAATAATCTGCTACTCCGCTTTACTACGTAGTACACTTGCTTTGTCCATCTCTCTTGTTAACACAATTGCTATTTCGCTATCGCTATATAGTGCATACTTCTCTCTAGCTCTTATCTGTGCTTTTATTTGTTCACTACTTGATAGTTTTTTAGTCCACAAATATTGTGCATCTTTCATTCCATCATCTTCACTCTCTATTCTCTTTGGATCAAAGAAAAACTCTGCTCATTCTTTCATCATCTTATTTATTGTCTTTAATATTTTTTCATCTTTAAATCTACTTAAATGTACAAATATTATTCTTGATTTATCATTAAACTTTGTGTAATAGCTATCTGATTCATTTGGTATCATGCAATATAATACTTCTTCTATTGGATGGGTTCTACTTGCCATTGGTCCATGGGTTATTTTATCTCTTACTATCCATATACTAATTACTTTAGGATCATTGTAACTAAATCCTTTCTTAGTATGTTGTGAAATTAACTGTGCTGCATATGTAATAGATCTACTATCTAAATCACCAGTATCAACACATTGTAATTCAACATTTAC
>JAFVEL010000039.1 GCA_017475965.1 Alphaproteobacteria bacterium
AGTAATATATTAAATGAAGATGCAATATTGTGTGAAAAACATAAAAACGAATTATTAAAATTTGCCGATTGGTCATATACAGCATTATTAAATAGTAATCAAGCTGAAGTGGTAAGAGATTCACTTATTACACCTTACAATAAAGAAGAAGTTATACAAAGATACAGAAATTATCTAAACAAAAAATGTAATAATAGCAAATTTAACTATTTACTCGATCAAAAATCTGAACTATATAAAATAATAAATGATATTTTAATTATTAATATTTATCAATATTATCATTGTTGGAATAATTTTGGTATACTTAAAAATAATATGAAATTTCTATCCGAAAATAATAATCCATATTACGGTATGTACGATTCATTAAATGATGGTTTTGAGATTTATCAAAATGATGTAATATACAATATACTATACGAATTAACAGATTATGATAAGAAAGAATTATTAACTTTCAAGGATTTGACTTATGAAATATTAAGTAAATCAGAATCAAAAGATATAATAATAACAAAATTCTGTTCTAATACAAGTGATTTCGATATAATCAAGGAATACTTTACTATTATCGCAGGAAGCAAACTGGGTAATAAATTGCAAGAAACATTAAAAAAATATAAATTAAAGAATTACATAATAGATATTTTAAATTTTAATATATATAAATTTATGTGTCAGTATTACATAAGTAATAATGACAAAATCAATGAAATCAAATATAATGTTAATATACCAAACAATAGAGCACAGCAATGGGAAATGTTATATACAATAATGTCAAATGATAATTTAGAAACTAATAAAGATTGTCCTTTAGAGATGCAAAAATGGATACAATGTGTATTAAAGGAAGACTATTTTGGAATGGTAAATGCAGAATTTAATTGTGTGAAAAATGTTATGAATGATGATCAAAAACAACGCATTGCATATGATTATATAACAAATCCTAAAATTATTGAGTATATAAAACCTATGATAATAAAACAATACATAGAAAAAAATAATTAATAAATTATAATGTCAATTTATCTTGATAAGTTATTAATTTTATTTATACAATATAGAAAATCGTTTGTAAGTAATTGGTAATCTATATTGTATGTTTTACTAGAAGCAATGAATAATAATAAATAATTATTTGGAATTAAAGTGCAATATTCCATTACTAAACTACGTAATCTTCTTTTTGATTTATTTCTTTTTACTGCTTTACCTACGATTTTCTTACTAGCAATATATGCTACTTTCGTAACATCTTGTGTTGATTTAGCATATATTAGATTTAATAGACGAGATCTAATTTTAGTACCATGTTTTTTCAAGTAAATAAAATCAGATCGTTTTGTAATAGTAGATATTTTATTTTGTAACATAATAGAATTATTCGTATCTAAAAAACATAATTGTATTACATAATAATTACAAATACACTATGATTCAACACAGTACAATTAATACTACCTAATATCAGAAATACCATGCATAAAACATAAAAATACAATACAAATATTTATAATATAAAATATAATAAAATTATGCACTTAGTACTTTTCTTCCTTTGGCTCTACGCGCTGACAATACTCTTCTACCAGCAGGAGTAGCCATTCTACTTCTAAAACCATGTCTTCTTTTTCTAACTAATCTACTTGGTTGATATGTTCTTTTCATATTAATTCAAACTTAAAAGCATATATTACAATTTTAACATCAAAATCATAGTAATGTACAGTCAAATTATTTTCAACTGTTAACAGCATTATTTGTAATATCCAAGTACTTCTTTAAATATCGTCCAGTATAGCTTTCAGGACATTGTGCAACCGTTTCTGGAGTACCTTCCACAACAATATTACCCCCATTTACTCCTCCCTCAGGTCCTATGTCTATAATCCAATCAGCAGTTTTTATTACATCCATATTGTGTTCAATTACTATAACTGAATTACCAGCTTCTACTAATAACTGTAAAATTTCTAATAATTTCTTTACATCTTCTACATGCAATCCAGTAGTTGGTTCATCAAGTATATATAAAGTATTTCCAGTTGATTTCTTTGACAATTCCTTAGCTAATTTTATTCTTTGAGCTTCTCCTCCTGATAATATTGTAGCTTTATGTCCCAAAGTTAAATATCCCAATCCTACCCGTTTTAAATAACTCAATTTAGGATAAATTGTAGGTTGTCCTTTGAAGAATTCAGTTGCTTCATCAATTGTCATATCTAATACGTCTGATATGTTTTTTCCTTTATATAATACTTGTAATGTTTCCTTATTAAATCTTTTTCCATTACATTGATCACAGGTTATATACACATCAGGCAAAAAGTGCATTTCTATTTTTATAACACCATCTCCTTTACATGTTTCACATCTACCACCCTTTATATTGAAGGAGAATCTACTAGAATTATATCCTCTAATTTTAGCTTCTGGAGATGCCGCATATAAATTTCTAATGTCAGTAAAACATCCAACATAAGTTATTGGATTAGACCTAGGAGTTCTTCCTATTGGTCTTTGATTTATATCTATAACACTATCTACCAAGTCAATACCACGTATTACATCAAAATTATTTAGATTTAAATTACCTCTATGTAATTTATTATGAACAGCAGCAAATAAAGTATCTAAAACCAATGTAGATTTACCAGAACCACTTACTCCTGTAACACAAGTAAATACTCCTAGTGGGAATTTAACATTTAGATGTTTTAAGTTATTTTTATGTGCATCTATTAATTGTATACAATTTTTTAAATTAACTCTTCTTCGTCTTGGTATTGGAATACTATTTTTACCTGATAAATACTGACCAGTTAAGCTATTTTCTTGCTTTTCAATATCTTCTACTTTCCCAATACCACATATTTCACCACCATGAACACCTGCTCTAGGACCAACATCTATTATTAAATCAGCAGCTTTCATTGTATCTTCATCGTGTTCTACTACTATTATTGAATTACCAGAATCTCTCAGTTGTTTTAATGTGTCTAGCAATTTATCATTATCTTTCTGGTGCAATCCTATAGATGGTTCATCTAGTACATACATTACTCCAGATAGTCCAGATCCTATTTGGGATGCCAATCTTATACGTTGACTTTCTCCTCCAGATAATGTTTCAGATGCTCTTGATAAAGTTAAATATTCTAATCCAACATTAAGCAAAAACTGTATTCTATTTTTTAATTCTTCTAATATTCTTTCAGAGATTTCAAAATCTGTTTTAGATAATTTAGCACTTAACTGTATTATCCAGTCATGTAATTGACTTATTGATAAATTTGAAACTTCTGATATATTCTTATTATCTATTTTGACAGACAATGCTTCTTTCGACAATCTAGTACCATTGCATACTTCACATACTTCATTTTCAATATAACGATATATTTCAGATTCATTATCAATATCAGATTCGAAATCTCTATCTATCATCGGTTTTTTAGTACCTAGACCATTACATTCTGGACATGCTCCTTTTACATTATTAAATGAAAATAATCTAGGTTCTATTCTATCAAGACAAAAATCAGAATTAGGATCATTATAATGTTCTGAAAACGTTTTTTCTTTACCAGTTTCATAATCTTTGATAATCACTAATCCATCAGTTTTTCTCAATGATAATTCAACTGCACTATGTATTCTTTTTATTAATTTATCATTATCAGTATTATCTATTGTTATACAATCAATTACTATAGATATATTATGTTGTAATGTCTTCTGTAATTTTGGAGTATCGTCAATATCATATATTTCACCATCTACATATATTTTCTTATATCCTTCAGCTTTGAGTAATACAAATTCACTACGGAATTCACCTTTTCTATCTATTATTATTGGTGCTAATATATATAATCTTTTACCATTATTTAATTTCAATATACTATTCACAATTTGTTCTGGTGTTTGAGATACTATTGGTAATCCAGTAACTGGAGATACTGGTACTCCTATTTGAGCAAATAGTAATCTTAAGAAGTCATATAATTCTGTAATAGTTCCAACAGTTGATCTAGGATTTTTTGATATTGTTTTTTGTTCTATAGCTATTGCTGGCACTAATCCATCTATTCTATCAACATCTGGCTTAGGCATCATATTAAGAAACTGTCTAGCATATGATGATAAGCTCTCAACATACCTTCTTTGTCCTTCAGCATACAATGTATCAAAAGCCAATGTTGATTTGCCAGAACCACTCAATCCTGTTATTACTACAAATTTATTCTTTGGAATATCTACATTAATGTTTTTTAGATTATGTTCTCTAGCTCCTCTTATTTTAATATATTGTAAATTGTTTTTATTATTATCCATTATATAAACCTTCTTTATTTAATATTGCTCTTACTACTCTTTCAGATTCAAAACAACATGAAATAATATTTTTCTTTTTCAGTGGATATTTTACCACATCGCCAACTGCATAGCAAGATTTTAGTGACGTTTCCATTGAAACTAAATCTATCTTTACTAAATTGTTGTCTAAAATTAATCCGAAATCAGATAATTGTTTCAAAAAATTATTATTATAAGTAAATCCATAACAAAAAATTATATTATTCGTTTGAATTTCTTCTTTATCAGTGATTACTAAGTTTTTCTTAATCTCTAATATGTTTTGATTTAGTTTTAAGTTTACTTTATTCAGATATTTTAATTTGTTTTGGTCACATCTTAGAATATTTCTTCTATGCAATAAAACAACATTATTTAGTGAATTATTAGTATTATTTGATATTGCAATGGCATAATCAACAGCTGAATCTCCTCCACCAGCTATCACTACTTTTTTACTTTTGTATTGTTCAAAATTACTACAATAAAACTGTATAAAATCATTATCCTTAATGAAATTATCAATTCCTTTTATGTTTGGTATTATTGGTTTCATACTACTGGCTCCAGTGGCCAATACTAAGTATTTACAAACATATGTATTATCATTATTCTGTAAGTAAAATAAATCATCTTTAATATCTAATACGTTTATACTGGCATTTAATATCAGATTGTCTTTATTAATACATTGATTGTAAATATTTTGTATGAACTCACTAGCATTAGTATTATATAATCCTGGTATTCCATTTATGGGTTTATTTCCATAGAATGCAGTACATTGTCCACCATAATTACAGGATGATTCAAATATAACAGTAGGAATATTATATTTCATTAAATAGTCATAAGTTAATAATCCAGATGGACCAGCACCTATAATACAGACTGTAGTTTCTATATTATTCATTTATATTATTTAATTAATCATTTACATATTATATTAACAATTAACTATCAATAAAACAACATAATTTTTTATCATAGTTTGTTTTTTTCTATTCTTTTATAACTATTAATTAGTAACTTTTTATTATATACATTACAGATATCATTAAATTTTCAAGATTTGGATATGTATTTCTAGATAAGTTTAGTAATGATTGTAATTGTAATATCTTACTAGCAATAGTTATTTTATTTTCAGTAATCAATTGTTTATTTAGATAATATATAGCCATTACTATAAAATCATAAACATTATTTGCATATTTTTTTATAAAATCATTATCAAATAATACATTACTATTTAAATATCTAATACTTGCATTAATGAAATCATTACTCTTATTATTAATATATATATCAATAGAATCATTGTTATTATTTACTTTTTCTTTTATACAACGTGATCTAATTGTTGGTAATATTGAAAATAACTTAGTAGTAGTCAATACTAATAATACATTGTGTGGTGGTTCTTCCAATATTTTCAGAAAAGCATTTGATGCATTAATTGACATATAATCAATATTATCTATTATTACTGCTTTTTTATTACTCACAATTGGAGATAAATAAACAAAATCAATTACATTTCTAATTGTTTCTATTTGTATATTATTTTCATCTTTGTTTTTTGATACAAACAAAAAATCAGGATACGTATTATTTTTTATATGGTTAATATTGATATTATCTATTTTGAAGTAATCATATATTATATTATAGGCTTTTTCTAAATTACCTATTGAATTACTACTGTAAATTAAAATACTATGATACAACATTATGACACATTAAATATTAATAAATTACTTATAGTATGATACAATTACATATTATTATAAATAACCCATAACACAAAATACTTGTGTAAAAGAGTAAAAAGCTATAGTATTTCTATATAGGGTATATATTTTTATTATTGAAAAGGGTAATTGCTTGGCAAAAGTAATAATAGATAAGAAGTACAACGTTGGTCAAAAAGACACAACAAAAATAAATGCAGAAATAAAAGTACCAGAAGTTAGATTAATAGGTAGTGATGGACAACCAGTTGGTATTGTTCCAACAAGTAGAGCATTAGAAATAGCAGAAAGTGAAGAATTAGATTTAGTATTAATTTCAGAAGATGCTAATCCTCCAGTTTGTAAAATACTAAATTATAGTAAGTATAAATATAATTTGCAAAAGAAAAAAGCTGAAGCTAAGAAGAAACAGAAAATAATAGCATTAAAAGAAATTCAATTTAGACCATTTATAGGAGAAAATGACCTATTAGTAAAATGCAAAGCGATACAAAGGTTTATACTAGATGGTGATAAGGTTAAAGTAGTACTGAAATTTAGAGGTAGAGAATTGAGTAGAAAAGAGCTAGGATATGAAGTTATAAACAAAGTATTGGAAACTTGTTCTGAATTTGCTAAACCTGAAATGGCTCCTAAATTGGAAGGATCTATTATAATAACAGTACTAACTAAAAAATAGGATTAATTATGTTTGGATTTTTATTAGCAGTACACATAGTAGTTACAATTTTATTACTATTGATTATTTTAATACAGAAATCTGAAGGTGGTAGTTCATTGTTTTCTAGTGGAAGTGGTACTAGTATGTTTAATGCTAGAGGAACCTCTAATATGTTAACGAAAGCCACTTGGGGATTAGCTACTATATTTTTAGCAAATTGTATACTAATGGCTCACATATCAGCAAATAGAGTCAAAGCATCTAGTACAATCATTACTGGTACTCCTCATGCATCTAAACAATTAAGTAATAAAGCAATCAATGATTTGAATGCAAATAAAGACCAAGAGGTAAAACTTACAGATAATAAAAATAGTAGTAAAAAAGATACTAAAAAAGTAGAAAACAAATCTGAAACGAAAAATAATAATAAAACTGTTACAAAAGAAAAAAGAACAATAGAAGATGAATCAAATAAAACTACAGAAAATATAGATGAAAGTACAAATAAATCATCCATAATAGAAAACAATAACACAGAAGAAGCAAATAATACTAAATCTGGAAAGGAATAGTATATGGCAGAATCTAATATTTTAGGTATAGAAGAGATAAAGAAATTACTTCCACATAGATATCCTTTCCTACTTATTGATAGAGTTGAGAATATTGTTCCTGGAGAATCGTGTGTGGCATACAAAAATGTATCTTATGATGCTTGGTTTTTCCAAGGGCACTTTCCAAATGCACCTATAATGCCAGGAGTATTAATAATAGAAGCTATGGCTCAGGCAGCTGGTGTATTAGCTTTATCATCAATAAATCACAACAATGCAGATAGTGTTTTATTTGCATCTATAAATAATGCAAAGTTTAAAAAGCAAGTAGTGCCAGGAGATACCTTACGTATAGAAGTAAAAGTTATACAAAAAAGAGCTAGGATATGGAAATTTGAAGCACAAGCGTTCGTTAAAGAAGATTTATCAGACGAAGCTGAATTCGTTGCTGTAATTCCTAATTAGAACTATGGGGTTTAATAAGAAGTTTATATTGATAGTATTAGCCATAGTAATTATGGTTGTTCTGCAAGTGTATTTGAATAATATAAAACCAATTGAGTTTTCATTTGCAGGATATAAAGTATATGTAGGTATTTTTACTATTGGTATATTCTTCTGTTTGAAATGGTTGTTAAAATTAATAATAAATTCAGTAGCATCATTTTTTATAAAGTTTTTGTTAAATAAAAAGGCTCTTAGCGATACTAAATCTATAAATAATATTGCTCATTTAATACTATTATCTAATGAAGATTTCAATAATAAATTCAGAACTACATCAATAATAGATAAGTATAAAAACATTATGACATCTTTAATTATAAAAAATAATATAAAAACAAATTATTTATTAAATAAGACTGGTGAAAAAGAAATAGATATATATTTATTAGAAAAAGAGTTAGATGAACTATTGAGTTTTAATAAATATTCAGAAGCAATCAAATTTGTCAAGACCATTATAAAATCATATTCTCATGAATTACACGTAATACAAGATAAAATATTGTTAGTTGCTAAGTATGCTAAAGAAAATAATATAGAATTCAAATTTAGTCCAAGAAAATCGAGATATAAATTAAGTAAAGAATTCATAAATAATTATGAAATAGAAATGGAAATGGCTAAATTTAAAATGACAAATAATAATAATGATAAGCTAAAAATAGTTGAATATTTATATAAAAAATTTCCATTACATAAAAATACTGGATTATACTTATTACAATTCTTAACAGAATATAAACCAACTAAATATAGTGATGATAAAATAATTAATCTAGTACGTTCTATATTTATTGCTAATCCCAATAGGAAAATAGCCTACATTTTTCTAAAACTATATAATCAATCTAATATATTTGAGTTATCTCAAAAAATGCTGCAAACTATTCCTAATCATGATATTGAAAAAATGTGGTTCCTATTAATAATAGCAACTAATATGAACTTACACAATAGAATATATGAAATAATTAATAGTATTATCGAAATAAATAAAAGTACCATTTCAGAAAATAATACTACTATAAATCAATTAAATACATTTTTTATTAAAAATTATAACGTATTATCATCTAATCAAGAAATATTGAAAGCAATTACTAATGCTAATTTTACTTAGTAATATTCATTATGTGTTATAGTGTATCGTTATTAACTTTGTATTACAAATATATAATTTTTCTATGGGATTTTTTATTTTTTTTCGTATCTTTTGTCTAGGTATAGTATAATAGAATATATAAAGTATATAAGATAATATGGAGGTAAAATGACAGAAGAAAGTAAATTATATAAGTTAACACCAACAATGGATTTTGTATTCAAAAGAATCTTTGGTCAAGATGATAGTAAAAAAAGTTTAATCTCTTTATTGAATGCCATCCTTAATGGTAATCCTTTTATAAAGGATGTAACAATATTAAACACAGAGACACAAAAAGAAGATCCTAATAGTAAAGCTAGTAGATTAGATATAGAAGCTGTTACTGATACTGGTACTATTGTAAATGTTGAATTACAATGTGTTGATACTGGTGATTTAGATAGTAGATCTATTACATATGCAGC